>DAIPKT010000056.1:0-4695 GCA_036769645.1 bacterium
TAGAGCGCATTCCTGATAAGAATGAGGTCGAAGGTTCGATTCCTTCCACGCCCACCCGAAGAATCATACACGAACTTACTCTCTTGAGGGGGAGCGAGCCCTCGTGGCTCGCCCCCACACCAAATTTTGGTGTGGGGGGCTCGGTCGCTCGCTTTCGCTCGCTCCCTCGCCCTTATTTTATATTCAAAAATGGGGGTTTTGGAAAAAAGACAAAAATAAGTTAAACTGAAAATAGATAAAAATCAATAAAAACTATGGATAAATTTCCTTCTGCTCAAAAAATTATAGAAGAAGCCAAGAAAATAAACCCCAAAGCTGATATTAATCAACTCCACGCCATAACTTTTGATTTAATGATAAAATATAGGGATGTTTATTATAGGAACAAGGTTAAAGATTTTCTTAGCCGACCCCCTATAGCTAGTTTGCCAAAAGAAATAAAATTAAAGATAGGCCAGGAGTTACTTAAACCGGTAAAAGGGGAAGATAAAATATATAGTAATTTTATGGAAGAGGCATCTCGTAGAATTAGTCAAGTTTTCCAAGTTATTTCAGGAAATATAGCAGAGCTTTGTGTTGAAAAAGAATTAGTAGATGCGGGATTAAAACCTAAATTAAATTACGAAAAAAAGAAAGAACACACTGATTTAATAATTTATTATCCTGAATTGCCCAATTATTCAAAAAAGCATAGAATTGAAGTTAAAAATGTGTCATTAAGAGAACGAGCAACAAGAGGATTTAAATTTGATGGGGATAGTATGTTCGGCTTTTTTAATGACCCTTCTGAATTTACTGACACTAATATAAAGATAATTGATGAACAATGTAGAAAAACTGGCGGTTATTGCTATGTTCCGCCAACACTTTTAGAGAAGATAAAAAATAAGGCGAGAGGTAAAAAATTTAAGTCAAATAAGGAGTTTGTTTCTGATATGAAAAAATTTGTAGAGAAGGGAATTATTTAGGGCGCCAGAAATCTAAGATATACTCAAAGGTAGTGCCTAATGTTATGTAGTTAGAGGGCCATCCAAAGATTCCTGCTTTGTTTACTAAATTTCTTCTGTCCCAAATTATTATATTTCTTAACTCATAACCCGCTTTTTCCAAAGCTTCTATAACATAGAGGTGGAGTGGAATTCTTTTATTTTTCCACCACAAATCTGTGATATTTATCACGCAGTGGGCTTTTGGCTTGTGTAGGGGTAAAATATTTTTATAAATATCACCTAAAGCTTCCGCAAATTTTTTAGGTTCCATAGTCCCCAAGTCTCGGGGATTTTTTGAATATTGTTGGACTTTTTTGTAATGTTGATTATTTCTTAAATCTCCTCGCATGCTTTTATTCTCTCTAGGTCTGTTTAGCATATTAGCATATGGAGGAGAGGTTACCGAAAGAGAAATTGTATTATCTTCTAGGTAATTTGGAATATTTATAGCATCGTCGCAAACAGCCACTTGTTTAGTAGTTGAAGTTAATTGACCTTGAGACAATAATTTTTTAGTAAAGTCAATGTATTTTCTATTTAAGTCAAAACCCACCGCATTTCTTTCCAAATCTCTGGCTGCAATCAAGGTAGTGCCGATACCAACAAAAGGATCCAAAACTAACTCTCCTTTGTGAGTAAATAATTCTATACATTTTGTTGGCAAAGCAATAGGAAACACAGCAGGGTGAATATTTTTATCTCTAATATCTCTTTTTTCATAAGAAAACTCCCAAACTGCTACTTGGCTCTTCATCCATTGTTTCGCATTAAGGCAATTGATGTGATTAGTGGGGCAATTACAGATTTTTTCAAAAGGAATATTTAGCTTCTTATTTTTTAGAGCCCTATCTCTTTTTGATACCGTACCTATATCTGGAATCGTAGTTTTTTTCAACTCCTCAAAATTCCTAATTACATTAACGACTTTTCCTTGAATTATTAACTTTTTTGTAAAAATTGGTTTGGTGTTTGGATTGGCTGGTTGTAGCCTAAATCCATTTTTTTCTTTGTAGATTTTTTTTAAAGTTACCTCATTATTATTAATTAAAGCAACAACGGTTTCTCCGTTTTCTGCGTCCGGTTGTTTTCGAATAATTACAATATCGCCATCAAAAATACCCTCTTCAATCATGCTATCGCCTTGAACCCGTAAAGCATAATGTTCACCGGATTTAGATAATTGGGATTTTGGAACTTCAATAGTTTCTGGATTATCAATCGCTTCGATTGGTTCTCCTGCAACAATAATGCCGAGTAAAGGAATTTTTACTAAGTCGATAGATTTTTTTCCTTTAGATAATTCTATAGCCCGTGCTTGGTGATCCAATTTATTTAGATACCCTTTTTCTTTTAAAAGTTCTATATGGTGATGAATAGTAGATCTTGAAGCCAACCTAAAATGTCTTCTCGTTTCTTCAAGTGAAGGAGCATAGCCCATTTCTTTTATAAATTTTTTTAGGTAATCAAGGATTTGTTTTTGTCTTTTAGTTAACATAGGTTTGACATATCTTGCGTACTTGCTACAATTATATTATATCGAACATTTATAGAACATGCAATAGTGTCAACTGTGGATAACTTTTAACAGGGGGGAAATTAGAAATTAATATTAATTTACACTCCGCGAATTACTTTTGCCAAAACTAATAAGCGGAGAAGTAAGGGTATGAATAAAAAAGCATTAAAAGAAAAGATAACTTTTATTAAAACTCTAGAAAATCAAGAAAAATGGGATGAAGCACATCAAGAAGCAGAGATACTTATAAAAACCCTTTTTGAAGAAAAGCGATACTTAGATATTGTAAAGTTAGATCAGGATTTACAATCCGTTCCAATAACTTTTGAAGTTGCTTATTCTTATCATGAGGTAGGAAATTTAGACAGAGCGGAGGAAATATACGAAACAATACTTTCTATTCCTGGAGAAGAAAGCAATATAGCGGTTTTAAATAATTTATCTAGCGTCAAAAAAGAAAAAGGGAAAATCAAAGAAGCTTATGATTTAATTCAAAAAGCTTTTAAAATAGATAACAACGATGAAGTTGTTAAACATAATTACGAGAACCTGTCGCGAATAATTCAAGAAAAAGAAGAGAAGGAAATCTTATTTAAGAATGCCTTGGAGAATTTAAAAAGAGAAACCGAGTGGGCATTAAAAAAGTTATCCAATTTTATTTCGAATGTTAGGAAAGATAAAGATTATCGAGGGGTAGAAAGAATAGCTATTCCAAGATGGAAATTTAAAGTTTTAATTGGGACGGATGATAAAAAAGCAGAGTCTTTAAGAGATCAATGGATAAGAAAAGGATATATTAAGGATACTGGTGAAAGAACCGACTATTCTGTTTCAATTTATGAAATAAATCCTTATTTAGAAGATTTTATAAAGCATCACGCGCCCGTTAAACTGAACCAGCAATGGTTTGATGGATTTGAAGCAATAAATATCGAAAACCTTACAAGGGTAAATTATTTTGATATTATTTCTCGTATTGAAAAAATTAATAAAAAGTATCAAGAATTTATATGGCGCGATTTCGACGAGTTAATATTTAATTACTTTGTTAAAAACCGAAAAGCTACTATTGTACTTGCTGGTTCTTTTGTTGAGCTACTTTTTACTTATTACTGTGAAAGAAAAAATATTAAAGAGATTGAATACTCTCTTTCTGGTAAAAAGGTAAAAAGAGATTTGTATGAGTGTGTATTATCCGATTTTCTTAATTATTTTCAAGAACATGGTACTTTTAAATCGATACTTATTCATATTGGAAATTTAACAAGGATTTACCGCAATTTCATTCACCCCGGTAATGAGCTTGATACTCAGGAAGTCTTAAATGATTCAAAAATGGAAATTTGTTTTCATTCTGTTATAGAAATTACAAAGTTGATATTAAAATAATAATTATGAGAAACCTTAACGAACAAACCTTAACCGAACAGCCAACTATTTATTAGATAAAAGGGATTAGTTACGAATATCAATTCGGCCCAGAGTTTCAAATCGATTATTAAAGAAACAAAAAGTCGAATAATTAATTGAGAAGTAACTATAAATAATATGACCAAAAAGAAAATATACAAAGAAATACCAATTCCTGGTGGACGCCGGCTTGATAAAAAATTTGGTAGAGTTGCCCGTGAAGAAGAACGAAGCGGAAGCCGTAAACAGATTCGGAAAGCAATCAGTAGGCTCAAGACACAAAAAAATTTAAAGAAAGAATTAGGGGTACCACAAGGTGATATGCGTAAAGCATTAGAAGAAGTCCGCAAAAAGAAAGCCAATATAACGGTTACCAATCTTACACGAACTAAAAGGAGAAAACCATAAAATATAATTAAAACTACCAAAATTTAGGCCAATATTGAGAAATGGTGTCTAAAAACTTGGCGCTCTAGAACGCCAAGCCAACGCCAACTTTTAATAAAAATTTGCGTTCCAGAACGCAGGGTGAATGCAGACTTTTGCCCAGCCCCCGCTTTGTGGGGGCTGGGCTTTTAAGAGGATTTTTGACTTTTTTTACCAATTTTTGAATACAAAATTAGGGCAAGGGAGCGAGCCGAAGGCGAGCGACCGAGCCAATAAAAGAAAAACACTAAAACTATGTATAGTCGGGGGTAAAGTTTTAGCGGTTTAAATTCTTTTTCCTTGATTTATGAATTAAATTTGGTAAGATAATAGAGAAAGTTTAAACTGATTTAG
>DAIPKT010000057.1:0-4680 GCA_036769645.1 bacterium
ACCTTATGGCCAGATTACTTACAAAAAAGTGTCCCCTATGTTGCCGACGAGCTCACACTGTACAATATGAGGACATCGGTAACAGTTTTAGGTGTTTTTGGACAAATTCAATAGGGGTGATATTTCCTAAGGCTTGATGGATTCTTTTAAAGTTATAATCAATTAGATATTCTACCAATCTGGGATTAAAGATTGAAGGATCTGGAGAGAAATTAGCTAATTGGAGAAATTCTTCCCCGAGAGTTCGATTAACTCTCTTATTAACAGGAGATTGTCTTTAGGATTGCCAAGTCTAATATAATATATAATATTGGCTAATTCCTAACTCCTGGCAGGCTCTTTTGAAATACTTTTCAAAACAGGGATCGTTATCATGTAAGAGATTTGAAATTTTGCCATCCAAGAGATAATAGAGCCGATAGAGAAAATCTCTGGCATTGAAAGAGGATTTGCTAGTATACATCCAGGCAAAAACAATCTTTGAGAATTTATCAATAGGAATGAAGATATATCTTTTTAATCCTTATCCAGTAAATAACAATCACCTCCAGACATAAGAGAAATCAAGATATTTTCTTTTGTTTTTTTAACTCAGTAATCCTCTTTTTCTTTTGAGATCTTTGTCTTTTCTTTCTAATTTTAGCAGTTTTTAATGGATTGAAATAGAGTCTATATTTCTCAATTCAATAACCTTCCGGATCTTCCAGCAAGATATTCCCTCTTTGGATTTTACCTCAGAAAGAGGTTTTAATTTAGGAGGGGACCATCTAATCTTTTTCTTTCTAAGCTCAATTATCCTTTGGTCCTCTAAAGGAGTAATCTCTCTTTCTCTTTTTCTCTTGGGAGCTCTTGATTTTTCTTCCAGACCTGGGAAATTTTTTCCATCTTGAAACCTTCCATACCATTTGTAAAAGGTCTTGGGCAAAATATCAAAATGACGGCAGGTTTTCAAGACATTCTGATTAGCTTTGGTTGATAGGAGATTATCCATTCTGATTTCCTTTTAGCTTCCTTTGATAATTTTAAGATTTTAGCTATTTTTCGCCATCTCTGATATTTATCTAAGAGTTTAATTTTCTTCCTTTTAAAGAAAAAGAGGTATTTATTCTTGAGAAATAAATGGTGTCTTAATTCTTTTTTGCCTTTCCTCAGTGGGTGTAGTATAATATCTCATAGTGATAAGACCTATTGCCGGATACCTCTTTGAGGCTCTGGCCTCGGTCTTTAAATTATTACTTAAAAGACCTTTTCTACCCCTAATTTTAGCAAATTTTGGCATCTTAGGGGTATTACCGATGTATCTCATATTCTCCAGGGGGTTTAAGTTAAAATGAAATTAATGAAAAAATTAATTAAAAAATTTATTCCCTCTTTTTTGCTCAGCTGGTATCATTTTTTACTGGCTTTTTTTGGAGCTATTTTATATCAATTCCCTTCAAAGAAATTAAAAATAATTGGCATTACCGGGACAAATGGAAAAACAACGACGGTTGAGATGGTTTCTAAGATTTTGGAGGAAGCTGGATATAAGGTTGCTTCTTTATCTTCAATTAAATTTAAAATTGGTCAAAAAGAATGGCCAAATCTTTTGAAAATGACCATGCCTGGCCGCTTTTTTATTCAGAGATTTTTAAGAGAGGCAAGAAATTTCGGCTGTCAATATGCGGTTTTAGAAGTCACTTCCGAAGGAATAAAACAACATCGCCACCGATTTATTGATTTTGATGTCGCTGTATTTACTAATTTAACTCCCGAACACATCGAAGCCCATGGCAGTTTTGAAAATTATCGGGCAGCTAAAGGAAAACTTTTTCAGGCAACAAAAGGAATCCATATCATTAATATCGACGATGAAAACGCTAAATATTTTCTAAAATTTCCGGCCAATAAAAAATATACTTATGGGTTAGAGAGAGGAGATATTAATACGAAAAATACTCAATTTAAACTTCATTTAATAGGAGATTTCAATATTTATAATGCCTTAGCAGCCATTTCGGTTGGATTATCTCAAGAAATTGATTTAGAAATTTGTAAAAGGGCCTTAGCGAAAATTGAAGGAATTCCAGGAAGAATGGAAGAAGTAATTTCAGAACCATTTAAGGTTTTTATTGATTATGCTGTTACTCCTGATGCTTTGGAAAAGGTTTATCAAACAATTAACCCAAAACCCAAAACTCAAAACTCAAAACTAATATGTGTTTTAGGTGCTTGTGGCGGAGGTCGAGATAAATGGAAAAGACCGGTTTTGGGCGAGATTGCGGCCAAATATTGCGATGAAATTATTATTACCAATGAAGATCCTTATGATGAGAATCCCTTAGAAATTATTAATCAGGTTGCCAGCGGGACAAAAGGTAAAGCAAAAAAGATTTTAGATCGGAGAAAGGCAATTAATCAGGCTTTAAAAATTGCTCAGCCCGGAGATATAGTGGTAATTACTGGCAAGGGTTGCGAGCCTTGGATATGCCTAGCTGGTGGTAAAAAAATCCCCTGGGATGACCGAAAAATAGTTAAAGAAGAATTTAATAAACCTCCTTCAATCAGAAAAATCCGCGATCGCGGAAATTTCTGATTGGTATTTTTGATGAAAAAATTTGAGGTTTTAGAACACAAAGCCGATTTAAAAATTAGAGCTTTTGGGAAAACAAAAGAAGAGCTTTTTTTAAATGCAATGATTGGAATGTTTGAGGGAGCAAGATATGAGCCAGAATCAAAAATAAAAGGCGGTGAGCGGAAAATTTCTATAAAATCTCCAGATTTATCTTCTCTTTTAGTTGATTTTTTAAGTGAAGTCCTATATTTAAGTGAAGTTAATCAGGAGGTTTATTATCAAATTCAGTTTAAAAAATTTACTGATGAAAACATTGAGGGAATTTTATTAGGAAAAAAATTAAAGAGAATGGGAGTAATAATAAAAGGAGTAACCTATCACGATTTAAATATTCGCCAAAGGAAAGATAAAACCTGGGAGGCAATAGTTTTATTTGACATATAATTGGAAATATTATAAATTAAATAGAAAGGAGGTCGCACTTTAAAAATGTTTTTTGGGTTAAAATTCCGAAAGGAAAAGGAAGAGTTCCAAGAAAAACAACAAAAGAAAGATTATTTAAATCTCTTGTCAGAATATGTAGGAAAGCCAATTGAAGTCCATTATCTCCGAGATAATAGCCCGAATATTGAAAAAGGAATTCTAATGTTTCCACCAGGGAAAGAGTTCTTTTATCTTGGCGAGGAAAAAGGGTATCACATCATTTATTGGAATAGAGAGGAAGGGGAAAAAAGATCTGGCGTGAAATTAATTCTAAATGAGAAGGGGGAAGAAATTTACAAAAATGAGAAATTGCCTTTTGATTTAAAAGAAAGAAAATAATTCGGCAAATAAATTTAGAAAAGTCCCAATAAATGGGACTTTTTTTAAATTATGAATTCATTCTTACTCAGCCTTGTAATACTTTTCATTAAGAGTTAAAATGAATTATATGATTTCTAAAAAGGATTTTAAAAAAATTTCCGATTGGCTTTGGGAAATTCCAAAAAGTTTTCGGGCTAACATGCGAGTGCCAGCTCGGATTTATGTTTCGGAAAAGATGTTAGAGGAAGTATTTCGCGACCAAAGTATTCCTCAATTAATCAATGGAACTACTTTACCAGGCATAGTTAAATATGGAATTGCTATGCCTGATTGCCATGAAGGTTATTCGGTGCCAATTGGGTTTGTTGGAGCAATAAGAACTTCTGATGGAATTATTTCGCCAGGCGCTTGCGGCTTCGACATAAATTGTGGGATGAAATTATTAAAATCAGATTATTCGGAAAAAGAAATAAAACCATATTTAGAGAATTTAGCCACTGAGATTCAAAAAGAAGTTCCTTCGGGATTGGGTCGGGGTAGGCAGATTAAATTAAGTATTGAACAAATAAATAAAATTTTAGAAAAAGGCGCTCAGAGAGTGGTTGAGCAAGGATATGGTGAGAAAGAGGATATTGAAAATTGTGAGGCTTCAGGCTGCCTAGAATGGGCCGATGCCTCAGCTGTTTCTTCTTATGCTAAAAATAGGGGAAGAGACCAGGTGGGAACTTTGGGAAGTGGAAATCATTTTTTGGAAATTCAAAAAGTGGCCGAGATTTTTGATGAAAAAGTAGCCAAAACATTTGGATTATTTAAAGATCAGATTGTAGTAATGATCCATACAGGTAGTCGTGGTCTTGGTCATCAGGTTTGCACTGATTATTTGAGAGAATTTATTCCCTTGATGGAAAGAAGATATAAAATTCCGGTTCCAGATAGAGAATTTGCCTGTGTGCCTTTTAATTCTCCAGAAGGTCAAAGATATTTTGGGGCAATGGCTTCAGCAGCAAATTATGCCTGGGCCAATAGGCAAATGATAGCTCATTTTGTTAGAAAAGCTTGGCGCTCGGTTTTAGGGGAGAGAGCTTTTCCCTTGAGGGCATTATACGATGTTGCTCATAATATTATCAAAAAAGAAAAATATCTAATTGACGGCAAAGAAACCGAGGTGGCAGTTCATCGGAAAGGCGCCACTCGGGCCTTTCCCCCAGACCATCCGGAAATTCCTGAGAAATATCGAGAAGTTGGCCAGCCAGTTTTGATTCCTGGGTCAATGGGCACTGCCTCTTATGTATTAGTTGGGACAAAAGAAGGAGAGGAGGCAT
>DAIPKT010000058.1:0-4585 GCA_036769645.1 bacterium
AACTTTCTACTAATTATTATTTTATCAAAGAACTAAAATTTTGCACCCCGCTCAAATTTCTCTCTTTTCTCATCCAGCATAAAAAGCTAAATTTTTTTGCGATCGCAATAAAATTTAGTCTTTATTATATTTCGGATCTTAGCTATATTTCTTTGGCCGCGCTCAATGATTTTTGCAAAACAAGTGGTTTCTTTAATTTCGGAAATTAATTCTTCTAAACTTCCTTTAAAGCTACGAAACCAGCCAAAAGGATGGGAGAAAATGGCCAGACCTCCAGCTTTTTTAATTTTTTTAATAGTTTCTTTAGCTGAAAGGTTTTTTTAGGAATTATTTCTTTTACATTTAAAGCCAAAATATCTCCCTCTTTGGTTTTTACCTCAATCCCGGTATAATTAAAATAGGTTTGTCTTTGGTATATTCAATTGCTTCCATTGCCCCTGAATTTCTCCGTGGTCAGTGATGGCAAGACAATTTATTCCTTTTTGAAGAGCAGCTTCAACCATCTCTCTTGGTCTAGCCGTCCTATCGTAGGAATAGCCGGTATGGACATGTAAATCGCATTTTATGATTATTTCTATCGCTTTTGGGAGTGAGGGCTTGGTTTCGCCGACTACCATTTGGCGCAATGGAGCTTCAAATGATAGCCAATTCGATTAACGATTAAATGTAATAAGAAGGTTAAAATAAAAAGAGTAATCCAAACCAATATATCAATTTTAAAAACTGGTGTTAAAATGATAGCAGCACCAATGACATAATTTGTCTGATCAAAGGGAATAAATCTTGCTCCAGGCTTCATTTTTAAACGTCTTTTAATGAAAGCAAAAAGCAAATCACCAAAAGTTGCTCCAAAAGAGATTAAAAAACCAAAAAGGAAAAGGTTAATTTTTTGATAATCCAAAAGAGAGATTCTTTGAATTGTTGGAAATTGATAAAGACATCCTTGAACTAAAGTAACTAAAAATCCAACTAAAATTCCAAAGATTACTCCCCGCCAGGATTTATTTTTTCCAAAAATTGGTTGATCAAAAAATTTTTTCCCGAAATCAACTGGTTTATCCAAAAAATTGAAAATTCCAACTTTCCTGATTAAAGGAGGACTCATATTTGTGAAATAAGCCGGAAGAAAAAAGTAGAGGCAAGATAAAATATATGTTAAGATATTCATAATTGAGAGTGGACCCCGACTTTGGCTGAGAGGAAGAGTTGGCTCTAACCTCTAAAAACTACTATCTGACCACCACCTTCCCAAACGAAGCTTGGCTTTCTTACCGAGCTTTCGAGCTACCATTTAACCCAATGGAGCTTTAAATGCTAGCCAATTCGATTAACGATTAAATGTAATAAGAAGGTTAAAATAAAAAGAGTTATTCAAATCAATATATCAATTTTAAAAACTGGTGTCAAAACAATCTGCCCAATTAAAGGCTAGGATTTGACAGTCTTTTTATTTTGCGGTATATATTAAGTAGAACTTTAAAATAAAGGGGTAAAAATGGCAGTAGCAATTTTATATCGGGAGGAGTTAAAGGAATACGATTTTGGACCAGGACACCCTTTTAGGGGAGATAGGTATGAGATCTTTCCCAAATTTTTGCGGGAAAATTTGCCAGAGAATGACAATTATAGGTTTTTGAAAGCAGAATGGGCAAATGATGAGGATTTGCTTTTGATTTGCCAACGGGATTACATTGATTTTACCAGAGATTATTTTAAAGCCAGGAGCTTAAATATCAGTCACCATGGAAGATTTTATCGCTATCATTCGGGAGATAATTATCCGATGGGTAAACCAGGAAAATTGGAAGAGGCAGCCAGATTGATTATTGGCCAGGCAAAAATGGCTTGCGATTTGATTGAGCAAGGAAAATTCAAAAAAGTGGTCTCTCTTGGTGGCGGAATGCATCATGCCAAAGAAAGTTATGGTGAGGGATTTTGTCTTTACAATGACCTAGCTTTTGCCGGGAAATATCTTATAGAAAAATATAAGTTAGAAAGAATTTTGATTTTGGACACCGATGCCCATGGTGGAAATGGAACGATGGAATATTTTTACCAAGATCGAAGAGTTTTATTTATTGATCTACACCAAGATCCTAGGACTCTTTACCCGGGAACTGGCTTTGCTCATCAAATTGGCCAAGGAGAGGGTAGGGGATTTACCATTAATGTTCCTTTACCTCTGTTTGCCGGTTTTGATTCCTATAAATTTGTTTTTGAAGAAATTATTGAACCAGTGGTTAAAGAATTCAAACCTCAAATTATTATCAGAAATGGCGGCTCTGATCCCCATTTTGCTGATGAATTGACAAGTTTGGGATTAACAATTGAAGGATTTAGAATGATTGGTGAAAAAGTGAGAAAAATGGCAGAGATTTGCCAGGGTAAAGTCATTGATATGATTGGCTCTGGCTATAACAAAAAGGTCTTACCTTATGGCTGGTTAGCTTTAATCTCTGGCTTAGCCAATTGGAAAATCAAAATAGAAGAACCAATTCCCATTCCACAGCAATTTAAAAAAGATTCCTCCTTGGAAGAAACAAAGAGTGTTATTGAAGCGGTTAAAAAAAACCTCAGAGATTATTGGAGATCCTTTAAATAAGTGGCAATTTGCCACTTTTATTTTTGTCTAAAACCCGACGTTGCCACCTTACCGCACGGCCTTGACTTTTTTATTAAGGGGGATAAACTTAATTAATAAATATGGAAAAATTGATTAGAAAAAATTTAAAAAATTTGGAAAAAATCTTTGAAAAAGAAGGGGTGGTTTTGGCTTATTTGTTTGGCTCGGCAGCCAAAGGAAAGATTCATCGTTTCTCTGATTTTGATTTCGGTGTTTTGTTAAATAAAAAAATTCAACCGGATGATTATTTTGATAAACGATTAAAAATCGCTTCAGAAATTGGAAGGTTACTTAGAACAGATTATGTTGATATAATCATTTTAAATAAAGCCAAACCATTTTTAAAATATCAAGTTATTTTTTCTGGGAAACCAATTTTTATTAAAAATCGGGGAATTCAAATCCTTTTTGAAAATCAAACCATGAAAGAATATCAAGATACAAAACACATTTTAAAAATTTCTTTAGAAGCAATGGTTAAAAGAATTAAAGGAGGGACCTTCGGTCAACCTTCTAAAATTTATGTTCCCAGAAGTTAAATCTTCAATTTTAAAAAAAATGAAAAAATTGGAAGAAGTAATTGAAATACTGGAAGAGTTAAAAAGAATTCCCTTTGAAGAATTTATTAAAGATGGTAAAACCCAGGCGGCGGCAATGTATAACTTAATCATTGGAATAGAAGCAATTACAGATGTGGGGAATTATTTCCTGGCTGAAAAATTCCACCAAGCAGCCGAGACTTATGAGGATATAATAAAAGGACTCGGAGAAAAAGGAATAATTTCTGAAGATCTTCTTAAACAATCGGAAGGGATGGCTAGATTCAGAAATGTTTTAGTTCATCTTTATGAAGAAGTTGAACCAGAAAAGGTCTATCAAAATCTTCAAAAAACTCCTGATATTTTTCGTCAATTCGCCAAATATTTTCAGGAATTTTTAGAGAAAACTTGAAATCCCTCCAAGTTTGACTTTAAAAAATTTTTGTGATATCTTAAAAAGATATGGGACTCCAAATGAAAATGTGGTTTCTTGTGGTGCTGATGTTTGGGATTCTTTATGGAGTGATTACCGGAATTGGTAGCTGGCTGGGAGTAGGAAGCGCCAGCAGCTATATTATTCTGGCCGTCTTGTTTATGGGTTTTCAATATCTGATTGGACCTTCTCTGGTTTCAGCCATGATGAAGGTAAAATGGGTGTCGGAAAAAGAAGAACCGGAGCTTCATCACCAAATAGCTGAGTTAGCTCAAAAAGCCGGAATTCCCAAACCAAAAGTGGGAATTTCCCAACTCCAGATTCCCAATGCCTTTGCTTTTGGTAGAAGTCAAAGAGATGGTCGAGTCTGTGTTACCAGCGGACTCCAAAGGTTACTTAACAAAGATGAGTTAAAAGGAGTCTTAGGCCATGAGATTGCTCATTTAAAGCACCGCGATATGTTGGTTATCACCATATTGTCGGTCATTCCTCTGATTCTTTACTGGATTGCCTGGAGTTTTATCTGGGGAGGAATGGGAAGAAAAAGAGAAGCTGGAGGTTATGCTGCTCTAATTGGTTTGGGAGCAATGCTGGCTTATTTTGTCACCAATTTACTGGTTTTAGCTGGTTCACGGCTCAGGGAATATTATGCTGATGAAAGAAGTGTTAAATTGGGTAATCCTCCTCATCATTTAGCCTCTGCTCTTTACAAACTAGTTTATAGCTCAGCTCAATGTCGAAGAACTAGTTGGGGTGAGGAGGAGCTTCATCGAGTGGAAGGATTGAGAGCTTTCTTTTTGAATGATGTTGGTCAGGCCCACAATGAACTCCAAGATTTAAAAGCAATTGATCAAGATTTTAGTGGAACAATCGACCAAAATGAATTATTAGCTCTGAGATCTAAAAAAGTAAAATTAGAGGGAGCTGAAAAGATCGCTGAACTCTTCACCACCCATCCCAATATCCTAAAGAGAATTAAACGGCTCAGTA
>DAIPKT010000059.1:0-2658 GCA_036769645.1 bacterium
TTCAAAAGTTCCAAAAATAATTTCGGGGTCGCGGGTATCTTTTTCAAAAGTATGTTCTTTGCCAATTGATTTTATAATTTTTTCATTAGTTACTGGCTCTTCATCAATCCCCCTAACTCTTTCATAAATAGTCTCCCCGACTACTCCAAACATCTCTTTAAGTTTTGATTTAGATAATTTTTTAAGTTCTTTAATTTTATTTACACCAACCACTCGCAGTTTCTCAGCCGTTTTTGGACCGATCCCTGGCAAATCTTCAATATCTAATGGCTCCAAAAATTTTTTTACCTGATTAGGTTTAATTACTAATAAACCATTGGGTTTGGCTTTTTCAGCTGCCATTTTAGCGAGCAATTTATTTGGGCCAATTCCAATAGTTGAAGTCAATTTTTCTTTTTCAAAAATTTCTTTTTTTAATTTTTTTGCCAAGTTTTCTGCCTTTTTATACTCTCTTTCCCATATTCCTTTTCTTGTCGCTAAAAAATGCGATCGCTGATTATAGCGACAGGTTTTGGGAATTAAAAAAGATAAATCTAAATAGGCTTCATCTAAAGAAACTGTTTCCCATTGGGGGGAATATTTTTTAACAATTTTCATTATTCTTTCTGAAACTTTTTGATAAAGTTCGATATTGACTGGCAAAAATATGGCTTTTGGACAAAGTTGAAATGCTTTGGAAATTGGCAGGGCTGAGTGAATTCCGTATTTTCTTGCAGTATAAGAAGCGCTGCTCACTACTCCCCTACCCTTGCCTCCTTTAGGATCTGCTCCCACAATTAAGGGTTTTCCTTTAAATTGGGGGTTTTCCCTTTCCTCAATCTGGGCAAAAAAATAATCCATATCAATATGTAAAATTATCCTTTCCACGGTTTAATTTTACAATAAAATTTTGAACTTTGCATTTAGAAAAGCCGCTTAAGGCGGCTTTTTCAATAATGCCTCCGACAGGAATCGAACCTGTAACTTCCGGCTTAAAAGGCCGTTACTCTACCAATTGAGTTACGGAGGCCTGGGCTGGTCATATTTGATTTAGATTTTCTTTAATAATTCAAAATATTTTTCTCGGGAAATGCGAGCGGTCTTTAAATTATTTAAAATGATGAAAATTTCTACTGAAGGATCTTTTGGAATTACTATTGGTCTTGGGAAATTTTTCTTTGTATAAATTAAATGATCGCCTTTGGTGCGACTTAATCGCCAGCCATCCATTTCAAAAACTTTTGCCAATTTTTTCCAGTGAAGAGGAGTAATTTTCATTAAACTCTAATTTCCAATGGTGAAAGAGAAATAAGAGGGGCCTTCCATTCTTTTTTCTTTTTGACAAAGCCGGCAGTTTTTAAAACCTCTTCAAAAGTACCCATCTTCTTTGTCTCTTCTAAAAAAGCTTCTATTGCTTCCCTTATCCTTTTTAAGGCATGTTCAGGATTTTTACCTTGAGAAGCAATTTCTAACTCTGGAGAGAAAGCGATGTAATGTTTTCCTTCTGGCCAAATTTTAATAGTTAATAGTAGATGCATAATTTTATCATTAATTTAAAAATTTTCAAATCCCTTCTTCTTTTAGTTTTTCTAAAAGTTCTTTTTGTTTTTTGGTTAATCTCTTTGGAGTTTTGACAATTAGTTCAACATATAAATTTCCTCTTCCATAACCTGAGAAATGGGGAATTCCCTTTCCAGAAATTCGCAAAATTTTTCCCGATTCAGTACCAGCTGGAACTTTCAATAAAATTTTCTTTCCTTCCAAAGTTGGAATCTCAATCTCATCTCCCAAAACTGCCTGGGTAAAAGAAATGGGGGTCTCAATATATAAATCATCTCCCTTTCTTTCAAAAATTGGATGCCTTTTAACAAAGATTCTAACATATAAATCGCCTGACTTTCCTCCTTTTCTTCCTGCATCACCCTTTCCCTCTATTTTTATTACCTGATTTGTATCAACTCCAGCTGGAATGAAAAATTCTATCTCCTCTTCGCTTTTTACCCTTCCCTCTCCCTGACAAACATTACAAGGTTTTTCCGGGCGATATCCCTCTCCACCACATTCAGGACAAATTGTATATCTGGTAAATGAACCGAAAAATGTCTTTTTAATTTGTTGGACTTCGCCACTACCCCGGCAGGAAAAACATTCACTGATTTTTGTCCCTGGTTCAGCCCCATTTCCCTGGCATCTTGAACAAAGGATATATTTATATAAAGTCACTTCCTTTTCTTTCCCTTTTAAAGTCTCTTCCAAAGGGATTTCAATATCAATTTCAATGTTTTTTCCTTTCTTTAAATCTTTTCTTTTCCTCGGAACTCCAAAACCAAACATCTCTTCCACCATTTCTCCTAAATCTCCAAAATCGCTTCTGAAAATCTCTTCAAAATCAATATCAGGCCTTCCCCAGGCCCATTGAAAATCAAAACCTGGCGCCTCTTCAAAAACTCTACCAAATCGATCATACTGAGCCCTCTTTTCTTTATCAGAAAGAACCTGATAAGCCTCGTTTATTTCTTTAAATTTTTTCTCATCCCCACCTTTATCAGGATGATATTTGTGAGCCAGTTTATAATATGCCTTCTTGATTTCTTCAGGCGAGGCATCGCGAGAGACGCCTAAAATTTGGTAATAATCCTTCATACTTGAAAATTCGAAATTCGAATATCGAAATTCGAA
>DAIPKT010000059.1:2758-4453 GCA_036769645.1 bacterium
TTTGGTAATAATCCTTCATACTTGAAAATTCGAAATTCGAATATCGAAATTCGAAACAAATTCAAAATTCTAATATTCAAATGTTCAAAACGGTTTTGGTCATTTGGATTTTGGTCATTTGAGAATTGTTTCGGATTTCGGATTTCGTGCTTCGGATTTATCGCTCTTTATATTCTCCTTCTTCAGCTTCTGGCCTTTTCTCCTCTCTCTTCTCACCAGCTGCTCGATACATTTCGGCACCAACTTTTTGAATTGCCACTGATAATTCCTGAGTTTTTTGCTTTATCTCCTCTATATTATCACTATCTTTGACTTTTTTCAAATCTTCAATTTTTTCTTCAATTTCCTTTTTTGTCTCAGAAGAAATTTTATCTCCAGCTTCCCTTAAAGTCTTTTCAGTAGTATAAATCAAGCTATCAGCCAAATTCCTGGCTTCAATCAATTCTCTTTTTCTCTTATCCTCTTCAGCATGCAATTCAGCTTCCCTCTTCATTCTTTCTACTTCCTCTTTTGATAAACCAATTGAACCCTCAATCCTTATTGACTGACTTTTACCAGTAGCTTTATCTTTGGCGGTGACAGTTAAAATTCCATTGGCATCAATGTCAAAAGTCACTTCAATCTGGGGAATTCCCCTTGGAGCTGGTGGAATTCCATCTAAGATAAATCTTCCCAAAGAGCGATTATCAACTGCCATTGGCCTTTCTCCTTGTAAGACATTGATTTCAACTGAGGTCTGATTGTCAGCAGCAGTTGAGAATATTTGAGTTTTAGCAGTGGGAATGGTAGTATTTTTGGCAATCATTTGGGTATTTATTCCTCCCAAGGTCTCAATTCCCAGAGAAAGTGGCAAAACATCCAAAAGTAAAACACTTTTTATCTCACCTTCAGGCGTCCTTCCTTCTTCTTTTGCCTTCAAAATCTCTGCCTCAATGGCTGCTCCCATGGCCACCACTTCTTCTGGATTAATTGTTTTGTTCGGTTCCTTGCCAAAAAAATTCTTGACTGCCTCTCTGACCGCTGGAATTAGGGTCGTTCCGCCAACCAAAACAATTTCATCAATTTCCCTTTTAGCCAGTTTAGCTTCTTCTAAGGTCTTTTTGGTTCTTTCAATTGATCTCTCAATTAAATCTTTAGTTAAATTTTCAAATTGAGCCCTCGATAATTTATAAAGTAAATGCTTTGGACCTGCGGCATCAGAAGTGATAAAGGGAAGATTAATCTCGGTTTCCAGGGCTGAAGACAATTCGATTTTTGCTCTTTCAGAGGCCTCTTTTATTCTCTGTAAAGCCAGAGGGTCTTTGGTTAAGTCAATTCCTTGATCCTTTTTAAATTGCTCAGAGATATAATTCATTATCCTCTGATCAAAATCCTCTCCACCCAGATGGGCTTCGCCACCAGTAGCCAAGACTTCAACCGTATCCGGAGCAACATTTAAAATTGTCACATCAAAGGTTCCACCACCAAAATCATAAACACAAACTTTTTCGGCTTTCTTTTTGCCAAAGCCATAGGCTAAGGCAGCCGCCGTAGGCTCATTAATAATTCTTAAAACCTTAAATCCAGCCACTTCGCCAGCCGTTTTGGTTGCTTTTCTCTGAGAATCATCAAAATTAGCTGGACAGGTAATAACCGCTGAATCTACTTTTTCTCCCAATTTTTCCTCAGCATCCAATTTTATTTTCTGTAAAATCA
>DAIPKT010000060.1:0-4432 GCA_036769645.1 bacterium
TCATTAAATCAAGGATTTCTTGATTAACGATGTAAAACCCTTCTTCTTTCTCATAACTCAAAAGAAGGTTAGTTCGTTCTTTTTGAATTCTGGTTTGGTAAATCACCTCTACTTTTGGAGCAACTCTTCGGAGATCGCGTTCTTCAGTAAACCAGATGTCATGTCTCTTGAGGTATTCTTTAATATCATCTCTCATCTTCACTGCTTCTGGAGCGACAAAATAGATTTTGATATCAGAGAACTTTCCCAGAAGATAAGAAAGTGACCTGACAGTTCTTCCTCGAGCTAGGTCACCAACCATCGCTATTGAAATTCCATCAATTCTCTTCAATTCCTTTTTAATTGTATAAATATCAACCAAAGCTTGGGTTGGATGTTGGCCTGGACCATCACCAGCATTAATAATTGGAACCGAGGAGAATTTAGCTGCTCTCTTTACCATTCCTTCTTCATCGGTCCTTAGAACAATGACATCTGGTCGATAGCTAGTGAGAATACGGATCGTATCTTCAATGGTTTCGCCTTTGGCTAATGAGGAGAAATATTTAGCATTTTCAGTTGAAAAGACAACTGTCCCTCCCAAAAGATACATTGCTATTTGGAAAGAGGCATGAGTCCTGGTGCTCGGTTCGTAGAAAAAGGTAATCATTCGTTTCCCGGAAAGATCGCTACTTCCACCTTTCCTAGCAATTTCTTCCATCTCATCAGCTAAAGGAAAAAGTTCTTCTTCTAACCATTCTCGACTGAACTGTTGGGCTTCGATAATGTGAGTTAGTTTCATTTTGGACTTCCTATTTATTGAAAAATTAACAGGCCAAAAAAACTCTAACAGAAATTTTAAGATTTGGAAAGAGGTTTTAATTTAGGAGGGAACCATAAAAAGCTCTTGGGCAAAATCTCAAAGTGATGGCAGGTTTTCAAGACATTCTGATTAGCTAAAGAAAAAGAGGTATCTCTTCTTGAAGAAGCAATTCCTCAGCGGGTGGTGAGATAACCTCTCAAGTGATACAGGGGTGCCAGATGACCTTTTTGAGGCTCCAGCCTCGGTCTTTAAATATTACTTAAAGAAAAAAAACTTCCTTTCCCTAAATTTTAGCAGGTTTTGGCATCTTAGGGGTATTACCGATGGCTCTTATTTTCTGGCGGTTTGCCTGGGTAAGACTTAACTAAATTTATCCCTTAAGTTTTTTCCTTAAATCCTGTAATATCTCAGCTGCTATTTCTTTTCCGCCAAGACCAAAAGAAATTCCAATTACTAAAACTAACATTGCCACAATCCCGGTGAATAATGTTTCCATAAAAGGTCTGGCTACTCCCAACTGATGCAAAATAGCTAAAATGGCGAAAATCCAGATTGACCATTTAACAATGACGCTGACCAAATGGCCATAGCCAACTTTTATTCCTTCTACTCCCGCCCTGATGATTTTCTCAACAATATCAACCACAATTGCTGTTACAACCAGAATTAAAACAGCAATAACTACATTTGGTAAATAAGCCAGGATGCTTCTCAGGAAACTAGCAAATTCAACTAATCCTAAAATTTCCACTGCTGCCAACAAAAAGACAATCACCAAAATCCATTTACAAATTGCACCAATAAATTCTGAAGGGTTAACTTTCAATTCTGCTCTCTCCAAAGCTGCCTTCCAACTAGCTTTTTCAAAAAATTGATTTAATCTTATTCTGGTCAAGATTCCAACTACTAACTTTCCAATACCAACAGCAATAAACCAACCAATAATAAAAACCAAAATGGCGCCAATTAGATTAGGAATAAAATTCAAAAATCCCTGCCAGAGATTTAGTAAGGCCAAGGTTGTAGCTTCAGCCCAGGTGTGAACTAACATATTTTTATTAACGATTTAAAAATTTCGACCTTTGCCAAAACTTAATTCAATTATAGCAAATAAAAAAATGTTGTCCTGTGGAAAACTAAATGGACCCGGTGGGACTTGAACCCACGATCTCCCGGATGCAAACCGGGTATTCTACCACTGAACTACAGGCCCCTTTTAGTGGGCGTGGAAGGAATCGAACCTTCGACCTTATTCTTATCAGGAATACGCTCTACCACTGAGCCACACGCCCATAAGATCTTTATCAGAGAGAGAGACCCAGGACAAATAACTCTTTTTTTAATGGAAAATTATCTCTTCTCTTTTTGTAAATAATGTTTAATCCCAAGTCTCTGAAAATTATTTCCCATTCTTTTTCTGATTTAAAAGAAAGGGAATGATTTTGATGTTGAAAAAATTTAGTGAAGGTGAGATCATGAATTTTACAAATTAAATTTGAAAAAAACCCTTCTGGTAGATCTTCAAAAATTACAATTTTATCTCTAACTACTCTTTTAGCTTCTTTTAAAAGAGCTAATGGATCTTGGCAATGATGTAAGACGTAATTTAGCAAGACAATGTCGAAAGACTTTTCTGGAAAGGGGAGATTTCGGCCATCATAAATCTTGAAGGGAAGATTAAGAATTCTTCTATCTACAATATCTACTCCAATAACTTCAGCTTGAAAAAAATCTTTAAACTCATTTCCCACTATTGCCGAGCCACAACCAAGGTCAAGAATTTTTGAGCCCTTTTTGATAAAATCCTGGCAGGCAAAACACATTTTCTTTGCCGCTCTTTCATAAATTTTTGAAAAAATCTGATAATACATTTACTTTTTGGCCTGGCTGAAACTTCCAATTACTAAATTGGGTATTAATTTTTTCAAAGAAGCAGGGGTAATCTTTATTGACCAATTATAATCGCCACCATTAATAATGATTTTTGGTTGATTTACTAAAGATTTATCAATAAAGGTTGATAAGCCACACAAATTACCAAATGGCGGAATGGCTCCAGCTTTCACCCCCTTTAGATTTTTCTTCATCCAGGCCTCACTAACAAAATCAGCTTTTTTAACCCTGGCCACTTTCAAAAACTTTCTTTTATCCAAATTTTTATTAGCTGGAATTAAGGCAAAAGTTAATTCATCATTTGTTTTCAAAATCAAGGTTTTGCCAACAATTTTTTGAGGAACTTTTAAAGTAGCTGCTTTATCAAAAGCAGTATAAACTATCCGATGTTTTATTAGCTCATATTTAACTTTAGCTTTATCCAAAAATTTAATAATCTTTTTAGGAATTGGCATGTTTTAAAATATTATAGCAAAAATAAACTAAAAAACAAGGCTTTTGAACCTTGCTAAATTTTGTCAGTTTCTTAGAGTTGCCCCGGATCTTAATTTGAAGGCTTTAAGATCAATACCTCGAGATTGAAGAGAGAATTCTCACTCTTCAATTTCGATCGACACTTAAAAATTAAATTAAGTGATCCACCGACAGGTTCCCCTACCGGTGCCTTGTTCATGTTGTTCCCTATATCACTATAGAGCATGGACTATATCTTCATCCTCTTTCTTAAGATTCTTATCTTTCTTGGATGCCAAGATCCAATTTTTTCTCCAAAAGCTTTTTGCGAACTTGCTAAGACATACATTCTCCAATAATCTGGGTCTACTTTTTTGCTTGGATTATGAATCTTTCCTATGGCTATTCCCAAATGATTTAGAAGACTTTTCAATTTTTCTAATTTTTCCTTATTATTCTGCGTCAACTGAATATAGAATCTTGCTTTGCTATTCCTAGGAATACCACCTTCGGCATCGAAATATCCTCTAATATAACCAATCTTCTCCTTCTTTCTTTTCAATCGGAGAGGATCAAATTCAAAATCAAGAAAATCGGCTAAAGTTTCTAAAACATAAACTTTTCTATTCGAACCTTCTTTATATATCCAAGCATTGTACCCGAGTCTTCTAAAAAGTTTTTGTAAAACTTTAAGCCATCTAGTACCTCTTTGCGAAATCCTAAATCTTTTATTGCTACTAAATGTGCCATCGTGTAAAGCTCCAAGAAGATAAGCTTTAATTTCTTTCTTAGAAAGAGGAGCTTGGCGTGTAGTCTCTGAGGGATCACGAAGACTTCCCTGCTGGTTTGCTGCACTAGAAACTTTTTTACGCATGTTAATATATTTTAACATAGGTAGTTCTAGATTCACAGCTATTCCAGCATATAGCCAAGTTTTTCTCTAGAGATTACTCTCTAAAGGTCGCAACGTGCAGTTTGCACCGACGACTTCGCGCTTCTCACCGAGCCCAGCTTAGCTGCCCTTCCGGGCCACTTCGGCTGTTCCCGGCTCGTCTCACGTGACGGGCGGTGAGTACAAGACCTAGGAACGTATTCATCGCCACGTGGCTGATTGGCGATTACTAGCGATTCCGACTTCATGAGGTCGGGTTGCAGACCTCAATCCGAACTGAGACCGGATTTGATGGGATTACCTCCGCCTTGCGGCTTGGGAACCCATTGTCCCGGCCATTGTACCACGTGTGCAGCCCAGGGCATCAAAGGGCCATGCTGATTTGGCGTCAT
>DAIPKT010000002.1:0-30573 GCA_036769645.1 bacterium
TAGTAGGATTTGGTGTAAGCCGTGAGTTGCAGGTTCGAATCCTGCCACCGGAGCAGACACTTCCCTAAAAGGGGAGAAAAACTCATAGCTCCTTTTTAGCCTTCTTATACCCGCAAAAAATTCTTACCAATTCTAATTTTGTTACTTGTAATTGCTAGCTTAGGGGTAAAATAGTCCATCCCATTCTGAGAATATTCTGGGTTTGAAAAAGAGAAAGTCTCTCTAGGGAATCTAAAATAAAGATGGGAAAAGAGCAATAGCTGGATGAATTTCTAACTTGATTGACTTGAGATCATCCAAGAGATTAGGTCGTTTAGTTCCTGATCTCTCCTCTTAAATTGTAAAGATAAGGCCTAATAAGAAAGAGAATGAATTTCCTTTTCCAGATTTTTTAAACCCTTTTGAGAAAGATAATTGAAATTTAAGTCTTTCATATCATATTTCCATTAAAAATATAGAAAAATCGCTTATTTAAACTAATCTCTAATTCTTTTTCGGAT
Organism: bacterium; assembly: GCA_036769645.1. Lineage (GTDB taxonomy): Bacteria > Patescibacteriota > Minisyncoccia > Minisyncoccales > DG-74-1 > DAIPKT01. The sequence continues at coordinate 501 of DAIPKT010000002.1, forward strand.
GTTAAAAATTAGAGTTTATCTTATTATTTGCCAACCTTTATTTCTGGCAATTTTTAACAATTTTTCATCCGGTTCAACAGCCACTGGATTACCAACTAATTCTAAGATTGGTAAATCAAAAAAACTATCTGAGTAGGCAAAACTCTCTTTAAAATTTATCTTCAGGTTGTTCCTGGATAAAAATTTCTTCACCTTTTCAGCTTTTTCCTGGCCAAAACAAAGGGGAGGAATTATTTTTCCAGAAAATCTATCTCTCACAACCTCAAGTTCGGTTCCAATTGTAAAATCAATATTGAGACGGTTAGAAAAAACTTTAATTAACTCTTGAAAACTAGCCGAAGTTAAAACGATCAGGTAGCCATCTTCCCGGTGCTTTTTTAATCTCTCAAAGATATTCTTTTTTAAAGTTGGTAAGAGATATTCATCGGTCAGCCAATTGGAAATTTCTTTTGCCCTCTCAATCTCTATTCCTCTCATCAATTGAGCTACATCTCTGCCCCAGCTTTGGTAATATTTTTCAGTTGAAATAAACCCTATTTTCCAAAAAGGGGCTAAGGTAAAATGGCTAATTAAAAACCAAAAAATAGAAAAAAGCTTCTGGTTTTTCTTTAAATGATGTTTAAATAATCCTAATGAGAGATGACCACTAACCAAAGTCCCGTCTAAATCAAAGAGGGCAATTTTTCTTTCAGTGGGCTTCATATCGATTTTTTTAATTTAATTTTAGGCTCAACTCCTTCTTTAATTCTTTTTAAATTCTCTCGGTGAGCCCACCAGGTTAAGACAAATAATGCCCAGCCGAGAGCGAAATAAGCTAAAGAAAAAGAACTAAGCCAGAGAGTCAGGGGTAAAAAAGAAACCATTAAAAGGTTAGAAAAGCTTGAGATTTGAGAAATGGCTAAAACTAAAAGCCAAACAAAAAGCAAAATTAAAAGAATTTTCCATTCCAAAAGGACAAAGAGAACTCCCAAACTGGTGGCTATTCCTTTCCCCCCTTTAAATCCAAGCCAAAGCGGAAAAATGTGGCCTAAGACCGGGGTAATTGCCACCAGGGCTATTTGCCAATTAAAAATTAAAAAACTAATTGCTAAATAGACCGGAATTACTCCTTTTAAGAGATCTAAAATTGCCGCTAAGAGACCCCACTTTATTCCCAAAGCCCGAGCAACATTTGTCCCACCGATACTTCCTGAGCCAACCTTTCTAATATCAATGCCTTTTGTTTTGGAAATTAAATAACCAAAAGGGATTGAGCCTAAAAAATAGCCAAAAATAATTAGTAAAATTAAGTTATTCATAAGAGATGACATTTTCGAAATGCCAGATTTTTGCTTTTCCCTGGCTTATTCTAACTGAAATGAGATCAATCTGCCACTTTGAATTTAAAGGAATTTTCTTTTTCATTAACCAGCTCTCAGCCACCATTCTCAATCTTCTCTGTTTTGAAAAATTGACTTTTTCTTCCGGCGAGATCAGCCCTCTCAGGTTCTGTAATGTCTTCACTTCTATAAAAGAAATTATATCATTTTTCTTGGCGACAATATCAATTTCTCCTCTTTTTGGATTACCAGGAATTCTAAAAGAATAATTTTTGTCCAAAATTTGATATCCTTTATTCTTTAAATAATTTTCAGCAATTCTCTCACCGAAATTACCAACTTGTTTTTTGTCCATCTGGACCCAATCGGACTTGAACCGATAATCTCTCCCTTGCGGAGGGAGCGTTCTACCATTGAACTATGGGCCCAATATTTCTTTTAGTTCTTTTAAAGAATTAATTTTTTTAACTGGTGAATTTTTAATCTTATTCTCTCTATCAATTAAGATTACTTCCAGGCCCAAATTTTTGGCTGGAATTAAATCTCTCTCTAACTCATCGCCAATCATTAGAGCTTCTTCGGGTTTAGTTTTCATTTCTTTTAGAGGAGTTAAAAATGCTTGAGGGTCAGGTTTCAAAAACTTTGTTTCTTTTGGAGTAAAAATCTTGGCAAATTTTTCTAAGCCTAAATCTTCAATTATGAATTTAGCATTACCGGATAAAATTGCTTTTTGAAAGGGTAAATCAATTATCTCTTTCACATCTTCGTAAAGCTCAAAGATAATTTTCTCTTTTAAAAATTCAGATAGGTTTTTAACTAAAGATTGAGTTGGTTTCCCAATATAATTTTTAAGCAATCTATAACTAAGATTATTCCAATCTTTAGCCCAACCCCAGAGAGTTTGGCACAATTTAATAAAATCTTCTTTTTCCCTTTCGGTAAGAAAAATTAAACCAAATTTCTCCAAATAAGAAAAAAATTCCTCAAGATCAAAGCTTCTTAAATAAGCCAGTGTCCCTGAAAAATCAAACAAAATTAATTTCGGTTTCATTCGGAACACCCGGAATTGAACCGGGACTGCTGGCTCCCGAAGCCAGTGGACTACCATTATCCTATGCTCCGTTAGTTAATTAAGTGACCCAATATTTCCTCTTTGTCATTTCGTCTCTTTTCATTTCTCTCTTTCTTTTTTAGCTTTTTGGGCTAAGGTGCTTAGCTCCTTCTCAGAATTGTTTTGGCTATTTTCCCTCTTATTCTTATTTTTTCTTCTGTAATGACGGTAAATTTCCCTTTAAGATCTTCCTCTTTTAATTGAGTAAGGGCATTTTCCAAAACCCTGATTATCGCTTCTTGAGATTCTCTCTTAAGTCTTAATAAAATCACTCCTTGATGAGATAAGGAGCGTTGATAGACCATTCTTCCAAAATCCTAATCTAAAGTTATTAAAATTCTATCTTCCTTTAAAGCAATTTTTAAGATTTCTTCATCAGGACATCCCCTCAGTTCTTCGATTGCCGATTTCACATCATAACCTCTTTCTTTTAAAAATTTGGTAACTAATTTTCCAATATCTTCGTCAAGTAAAAATTTCATGAATTATTTTTTGACAACCTCTGGCAAAGGAAAATTTTTTTCTTCTTCAACCGCTTGGCTAGCATATTCTAAAGCAGCCAAAATGTCCTCTTTAGTTAGATGGGGATAGGCTTGAAGAATATCATTTTGGGTCTGCCCTTGGGCAAGTAATCTCAAAATTAACTCAACAGTAATCCGAGTTCCTTTAATCACTGGTTTGCCAACCATAATTTTTGGGTCAACAGTTATTCTATTTTGGTATTTGGTCTTCATATTTTAATTTTAATTCAATAGGCGGAATTGTCAACTTAAGTGACCCAATATTTCCTCTTTGTCATCTCATCTCTTTTCATTTCTAATTTCTCTCTTTCTTTTTTAGCTTTTTGGGCTAAGGTGCTTAGCTCCTTTTCTGAGAATTTTCCCAATTTTTCAATCTCCTTTTCCAAAAATTCTCTCTCATTTTTCTTTGGTTCCTCGAGGACATAGCCAAGTAAGATATCGAGGACTTGGCCTATCTTAGGGCCAGGTGGAAGATTTAAAATTCTCATCACATCGTTGCCATTAACTTTGAGCATCTTAACTGAAATCGGATCCTGGGAGACTTTCTCAATAATATATCTTAAATACCTCAATTTATAAGGTTCAGCCTTGGGAACTCCAGAACCAATTCGATCGGCCATCCTGACTTGTAGCAATTCTTCCATATTTTCTGGCCCAACCTGACGGACTAATCTTCTGACCGAAGCTTCTCCAACTTCTCCTGGATTATAATAAAAAAGATGATATCTTACTAATTTAGCAATTTTTTCAATTTCTTTTTTTGAAAATTTCAAACGATTTAAAATCTGGGTAGTCATTTTTGTTCCCAAAATTTCATGGCCATAAAAAGTAGCTTCTGGGCCTTCACCTCTTTTCACCCTTGGTTTTCCAATATCATGGAATAAAGCCGCCAATCTCACATATTTATTAAAATTCTTTTTAGCTGCATAATCCAATGACCTTAAATAGTGCTCATAGCATTCATAAATGTGATGTTTGTTTTGGCTAATTTTATAGCCTTCTTCTAATTCTGGAATAATATATTTTAATAAACTGAGTTGACGCAAAATTTCTATTCCTTCAGCCGCCCGCTCTGCCATTATTATTTTTAAAAATTCATCCCTGATTCTCTCTTTTGAAATTGCCTGAATCCAGAAAGAATTTTTCTCAATTGCCCGGGCAGTTTTCTCTTCAATTTTCCAATCTTTACCTAAAGTGACGGCAAATCTCACTGCCCTGATCATCCTTAAGGCATCTTCATTAAATCTCTCTTCCGGATTGCCAACTGCTCGAATGATTTTGTTTTCTAAATCTTTTTTCGCCTGAAATAAATCAATAATTTCAAACTGTTTAAGATTCAACCTTAAACAGATGGCTAGAGCGTTAACCGTGAAATCTCTTCTGGCCAGGTCCTCTTCGATTGTTTCGGCGAATCTGATTTCATCTGGATGACGCTTATCAGTATATTTTGCTTCCGATCGATAGGTAGTGATCTCAATCTCTTTCAATCTTGGATTTTCACTCCCAGTTTGGACAGTGACTGTAAAAAATTTATTGTCATAAAAACTCTTCGGAAAGACCTTTTGAATTTCTTCTGGTTTAGCCTTAGTGGCTACATCCCAATCTTCTGGCTCTATTCCTCTTAAAAGATCCCGAACGCAGCCACCAACGATATAAGCTTCAAAACCCTTCTTTTTTAATTGTTCAATAACAAATTTTACTTCTTTTGGGATTTCCATCAACTTAATCTTATCTTAATTTCTTGAATTTTTCAATCTTTCTTGTATAATTGGTTTAGCTGCCCCCGTGGTCTAATTGGATAAGGCGCCTCGCTTCGGACGAGGAAATTTGAGGGTTCGAGTCCTTCCGGGGGCATATAAAAATGGAAAATTCAAAATTAAAAAATATTAGTCATTACTGCCTGGCACCAATTGTGGCTGGATTAATGCTAATTATCGCCCTAAGCCCCCATAACTTAATTGGTAAAGTACTTGGCTCTTAACCAAGGATTCCAGGTTCGAGTCCTGGTGGGGGCACTAAAAAGGCAATTTTGCCTTTTTTATTTTTGGGTGTAAAATAAAATTAGACTCCAACCCACCCACCGCCCTCCTAATATGTTATCATCAGAAGAAAAATTCAAAATTATTAAAAAATATAAACTTCACGAAGCTGATACTGGTTCTCCTGAGGTCCAGATTGCTTTATTAACTGAGGAAATCAAAAGGCTTTTGTTCCATCTGAAAAAACATCCTAAGGATTTTCATTCAAAAAGGGGGTTATTGAAAATGGTGGCAAAGAGAAGAAAATTTTTAAGATATTTAAAAGAAGAAGATGAAAAAAGATATAATAGGATTATTAAAAAAATTGGTTTAAAAAAATAATATGGCCCTGAGAATTAAACCCAAAGCCCAAAGAATAGCGGTTTTAATTGATGTCCAGAATATGTATCATTCGGCAAAAAACCTTTATGGGGCAAGGGTTAATTTTGCCGAGGTGTTAAAGACAGCGGTGGCTGGTAGGACCTTAATAAGAGCAATTGCTTATGCCATTCGGACTGAAGGCGGTGAAGAAAAAGCTTTTTTCGAGGCCTTAGAACGGATCGGAATTGAGGTGAAAATGAAGGATCTTCAGATTTTTCCTGGCGGACTAAAAAAGGGAGATTGGGATGTTGGGATAACGGTTGATGCCGTAAAATTTAGTGATTTTCTGGATACGATTATTTTAGTGACCGGAGATGGTGACTTTGTTCCTCTGGTCGAGTATATCAAATATGCCAAACCAGCCGGGATAGAAATAGTGGCCTTTGGCCGGTCGGCTTCCGGAAAATTGAAGGAAATAGCTGATGACTTCATTGATTTAGAAGGGGAACCGGAAAAATATCTAATAAAGAAATAAAATGGAGAGGTTCAAAATAGACTCCAATCCACTCATCGCCCAAAAGGTTTTTAAAATAGAGATTGGCGGCAGGAATCTTGAGGCTGAAATAAAAAACTTAGCTGAGCGAGCTAATGGTTCTTGTTTTTTAAGATATGGAGAGACCTTAGTTTTGGCAACGGTGGTCATGTCAGAATATGAAAGAAAAGAAATTGGCTTTTTTCCTTTAGCTGTTGAGTATGAAGAAAGATATTATGCCGCTGGCAAAATCAGGGGGCCAAGATATATTAAAAGAGAAACCAGGCCTTCGGATGAGGCGATTTGTAATGCCAGATTGATTGATCGGGCAATTCGGCCCCTTTTCCCAAAAAATTTAAATCGGGAGGTTCAAGTTGTTAATACAGTTTTATCCTGGGATGGCCAAAATGATCCCGATGTCTTAGGTCTAATTGCTTCTTCTCTGGCTTTGACCATTTCTGAGATTCCCTGGCCGGGACCAGTTTCAGCAATTCGAATAGGTCTTTTAGATAATCAATTTATTTTAAATCCGACTTATGAAGAAAGAGAAAAAAGCCAAATGAATTTAATTTTTGGGGCAACCGAGAAAAATGGGGAGATATTGATTAATATGATCGAGGGAGAGTTGGAAGAGGTGGATGAAAAGATAATTTTGCAAGCCTTCCAATTCGCTCAGCCCAGCCTGAAAAAAATTATTGACTTTCAAAAAGAGATTTCCAAAGAGATTGGTAAAGAAAAAATCATTTTGGAAATCAAACCTCCTACTCTTGAGTTAGAAAGAGAAATTAGAGATTTTATCGGAGATAGATTAGAAAAAGCCCTTTTTCCACCAAAAAAAGAAAGAACGGACTTCGCCCGTCAAGGAAAAATCATGGAGGCGGTCAATGAGTTAAAAGAAGAGTTAACCTATTTTATTGAAGGAAAGTATCCGGGGATGGGAAAAACCAGCTATGGCCAGGATTTTTTTGAAAAAGAAATTGAGAGATTACTTCACCAAAAGATAATAAAAGAGGAAATGAGACCAGATGGAAGAAAATTAGATCAATTGAGAGAAATTTCTTGCCAGGCCGGGCTATTACCAAGAACCCATGGTTCAGGTCTCTTTTGTCGGGGAGCGACCAAGTCCCTTTCAATTTTGACTTTGGGAGCACCAGGAGATGTCCAACTTTTGGAAGGAATGGAAATTGTTGGTAAAAAAAGATTTATGCACCATTATAATTTTCCACCTTACTCAACAGGAGAAATAAAACCAATGAGAGGACCAAGTCGAAGAGATATTGGCCATGGGATGCTAGTTGAAAAAGCCCTTTTACCCTCAATTCCTTCTTTTGAGCAATTTCCCTATACGATTAGGATTGTCTCTGAAATTTTATCTTCCAATGGTTCTACCTCAATGGCCTCTTGTTCCAGTAGTTCCCTGGCCTTAATGGATGCTGGAGTGCCAATAAAAAATCCGGTGGCTGGAATTGCTTTGGGATTGATGATGGATGAAAAAGGAAATTACAAGATTTTAACTGATATTCAGGGGCCAGAAGATCTTCATGGTGATATGGATTTTAAAGTAGCTGGAACTAAAAATGGAGTGACGGCAATTCAGATGGATGTCAAAATTAAAGGGATTAATGAAAAAATTTTAAAGGAGACTTTAGAAAAGGGAAAATTGGCCAGGCTTCAAATTTTAGATGAGATGGCTAAAGTTTTAGAAAAACCGAGACCAGAACTTTCTTCCTTTGCCCCTCGAATTTTGACCATCCAAATTAATCCGGAAAAAATTAGAGAAGTAATTGGACCAGGAGGAAGAGTAATCCATGAAATAATGGAGGAATGTGAGGTTTCAATTGATATTGAAGAAACTGGAAAAATTTTTGTTACCGCTGAAAAAGAAGAAGCAGCCAAAAAAGCCATTGCCTGGATAAAAAATATTACTAGAGAAATTAAAATCGGAGAAGTTTTTCAGGGAAAAGTAAAAAGAATTTTGGATTTTGGGGCTTTTGTTGAAATCCTTCCTGGTCAGGAAGGATTAATCCACATCTCCCAACTTAGTCCTTATCGAGTGAAAAAGGTTGAGGATGTGGTTAGGGTTGGCGATATTGTTCCCGTAAAGGTAATCTCGATTGATGAGCAGGGAAGAATAAATCTATCATTAAAGGCGGTTAAACGCCGAGCTAAAAAATTTTTTTAAACCATGCCAAATAAAATTGAAGAGAAAAGAGAACTTCTAAAAAGGGTGGAAATTAGAACGATGCGAAAAGACATAGAGAGATTGCGGGAAAAAGAGGCTGAAGAAGAAAGAGAAAGAATTGCTGCTATAAAGCCTAAAGAAATAGAAGAGGAAAAGTTAGAAATGCTCAAGAAGGAGGCAGAGAGATTAAAGATGGAAATTGAAGAGGAAAAGAGAATTGCTGAAGAGATTGCAAAAAGAGAGGAAGAGGAAAAAAGGAGAAAAGAAGAAGAGGAAAAAAAGAGAATTTTAGAAAAGGAGAAGGAGAAAGAAAAATTAAAAGAAAGGAAGAGCCAAATTGAAAAAGAAATTGAAACTCTCTCTTTAAAAAAACAACCCTTGAAAGAGAAGAAAAATCAGCTCTTAAAAAAAATGGAGGAAATTAAAAATTTGCTCCCGCCAATCTTAGAAAAAGAGGAATTTATTGAAAAAAAGAAGCTTGAGATTGAGGAAGAAGAAAAGAAGGCGGTTTCAATTGAAAAAAAGAGAGAGATTGAGGAAGAAAGGTGGAAAATAGAAGATCAGAGGAGCGAGATAGAAAAAGAAAGATGGGCAATTGAGGAAGAGATAAAAAAAATAGAAAAGGAGGTTAAAAAAGTAGATGGGGAATATCAGATAATTTTAGAAAAGGAAAGGGATTTAAAAAAAGAAATCGAGAGAATTTTAAAGAAGGAGGAAATAATTAGATTAGAAGAAGAAAAATCGGAATTGGAAAAGAAAATCTCTGAATTAATCAGAGAAAGAGAACCATTAGAGATAGAAAGGAGAGACCTTTTGACCAAAAGGGGTCAAATTGAAGAGGAACTGAAAAAACTTCTCAGAGATGAAAAGGAAACTGAGGAGGTAATAAAGGCTATTGAGGAAAGAGAGAAAATGGCCAAAATTCCTGAAGAAAAAAGAAAGATTGAAGAAGAAAGAAGAGAAGTTGAAAGAGATCGAAGAAATTTGGAAAGAAAAAGATGGGAATTAGAAAAAGAACTAAATACTCTAAATCTTTCAATAAAAGAGGTGAATGGAAAATACCAAGAGATATTAAAGAAAGAAAATCAATTAAAAGAAAGGCTAAAGGAAATTGATCAGATATTAATTCCCCTGGTTCCAGAAGAGGCAATTAAAGAAAAAGAGGAGATTGAGAAAGAAGAAAGGCTACCACCTGTTATTCCTCCTTCAATTCCAATCCCCCTTCCTAAAGAAGAATTCCCGCCTGCTCCAGAAGTAACTCCAAAACCAATAGAAAAAGTTGAAAAACCAATTGAGGAAATAGTTAGAGAATGGCCCAAAAGACCTTCCAAGTTTGGAAAATTTCTGATCAGAGCAATAGTTGTCGCTATCCTTATTTTCCTTCTTTGTTTCTTTATTGGTTTTTTTGGAGGAAGAAAGCCACCAGAAGAAGTTATTCCACCAATTGAAGAAATTGTTCCAGCTGAGGAAATAATCGTAAAACCGGAAATAATTATTCCCCCTTCTTTAATTTCAGTTGAAGAAATTAGAAGCCCTGAGATTTGGAAAATCGAAGAGATTCCAGAGATTTTCAGACAAATAATGGCAGAAGAATTGCCCGAAGGCAGTTTTACTCGATTGGCAATTAAAAATTTAGCCGAAAATCGCTTAGTTTCTTTAGAAGATCTTTCCCAGGCTTTTCAAATTGAAGCTTTAGTCGAAATCTCTCAAAAATTGGAAGAAGATTTTACCCTTTCAATTTATTCCCAGAAAGAAGGAAGAAGGATAACTTTGGTAGGAAAAATAAAAGAGGAAGAAGGTCTAAAAGAAATCTTAAAAAACTGGGAAGAAAAAATAAAAAAGGAAGGGCTCTTTGTCTCTGGAGAAAAAATCGAGGTCCTGGTTCCTTATTTTCGAACCATTTTTTACCGAGGGATAGAAATTCGTTTTTTAACCATTTCCCGGGCTGACCTCGGAATCTGCTATGCCTGGCTTGATCACTATTTTATCTTCACCACCTCCCTTGCGAGTATGAAAAAAATAATTAAAGAATTAAAAGAAATAACATGAACAAAAAAATACTTAAAAAGTTAAAAGAAAAATTAGAAAAGGAAAAAATGGTGATCGAAGAGCAGTTGAAAAGGTTTGCCAAGAAGGATGAGAGGCTTCCGGAAGATTGGGATACTCTTTTTCCAAAATGGGATGGCGAGGCCGGTGGAGCAGCCTTAGAAAAAGCAGCTGATGAGGTTGAAGAATACGAAACCTTACTTCCAATTGAATATGCTTTAGAAACTAGACTCCGGAATATCAATTCAGCTTTAGAGAAAATTAAAAAAGATAAATACGGTATTTGTGAAAAATGCCAAAAAGAGATACCGATTGAGCGCCTCAAGGTTTCTCCTGAAGCCAGATTCTGCCTCAAATGCCAAAAATAAAATTGAAATTTAACATGCCTTCAAAAATTTATTCAGCGGCTATTGTTGGTTTAGATGCTCAAATTATTGAAATAGAGGTGGAGACTTCTTATGGTCTCCGCTCTTTTAATATTGTTGGGTTGCCAGATAAAGCGGTTCAAGAAGCAAAGGAGAGGGTAGGAGCAGCAATTGAGAGTTCGGGTTTCCAGTCCCCCCATTATCAACCGGTCAGGGTTTTGGTTTCCCTGGCTCCGGCTGATTTGAAAAAGGAGGGCTCAATTTATGACCTGCCAATTGCCTTAGGATATTTATTAGCGGCTGAAAAAATTAAATTTGAGCCAGAAAATAAAATTTTCTTAGGAGAGTTAGCCTTAGATGGAAGATTGAGACCAATCAAAGGAGTACTCTCTTTTGCCACCGCCTGCTGGGAAAAAAGGTTTTCAGAAATAATTTTACCGAAGGAAAATGCCCCTGAGGCAGCTTTAATCAGAGGAATTAAGGTAATTGGGGCTGAGAATTTAAGAGAGGTTATTGATTATTTAGTGGGTAAAAAGGAGATTTTACCTTTTGAAATAGAAATTAAAAATTTTTTTAAAGAACCTAAATATCCAATTGATCTGGCTTATGTTAAGGGTCAGGAATCCTCAAAAAGAGCCCTGGAAATTGCCGCGGCTGGAGGTCATAATATTTTAATGGAGGGACCACCAGGAGCGGGAAAGACTCTTTTAGCTAAAGCTATTCCTTCAATTTTACCTCCTTTAAGTTTTGAAGAATCTTTAGAGGTAACCAAAATTTATAGTCTAGCTGGTCTATTGCCAAGGGAAAAGCCACTAATTAATTTAAGACCATTTCGTTCTCCTCATCATACTTCTTCTGAGGTAGCTTTAATTGGCGGCGGAAATCCTCCTCGGCCAGGTGAAATTACCTTAGCCCATCGGGGAGTTTTATTTTTGGATGAATTTCCGGAATTCCATCGCGATGTTTTAGAATCACTACGCCAACCAATTGAGGAAGGCCAGATTAATGTTTTAAGGGCGAGGCATTCAATCACTTTTCCAGCCCGATTTACTTTAGTCGCTGCCTCCAATCCCTGTCCCTGCGGAAATTTTGGTAACCCAGAAAAGAGATGTAACTGCACCAATTCCCAAATTCGAATGTATCGAAGAAAGCTTTCCGGTCCTTTAATGGATAGAGTTGACCTCTTTATTAATGTTCCCCAATTAAAATATGAAAAATTAACCGCTCCAGATGAAGAAAATTGCTCAGCAAAAATCAGGGAAAGAGTTGAAAGAGCAAGAAAAATTCAAAAAGAAAGATTTAGCAAGGATAAAACAAACTCGGAGATGGAAATCCCCCAAATAAAAAAATATTGCCAAATTGATTTGGCAGGCCAAGACCTTTTAAGAAAATATGTTGATTCAGGCAAATTATCTGCCCGAGGTTATCACCGAGTCTTAAAAGTGGCTAGAACCATTGCCGATTTAGAAAATTCAGAAAAAATTTTATTAATCCACCTTAGCGAAGCTCTCTCTTACCGCTTCAGAGAGGAATTTGTTTAACACTATTTAGCCTAATGCCCACAATTTCGTAAAATTATTGCCATAGCAAAAATTTACGATAGAATAGGATTAGAGGAAATATGACAATTAAAAAGTATAAATATTATTTTAAGAAACCTCGGTTGGAAATTTTAAAAGATGTTTTGTATTGGTTGAGCCTAACTGGAGCAGTGATAATAGCCGGCACCTCTCCCTTTTTTCTAACAAATCTTTTAAAGGGTTATAAAAAATGGAGGAAATATCCAAAGAGAAAGCTTTCAGATGTTTTTTATCGGTTAAAAAAACAAGGATTAATAAAAATAGAAAGAAAAGGAGCTCAAATTTTCATTAAGTTAACTGAAGAAGGGAAAAAGAAAGCTGGAAGGTTCCAAATTAATGATTTAAAAATCAAAAAGCCCAAAAAGTGGGATAAAAAGTGGAGAATAATAATTTTTGATATTTCTGAATTAAAGAAAATTCTACGGGAAGCCTTTCGAGGAAAATTAAAGGAATTAGGTTTTTATCCTCTTCAAAAAAGTGTCTGGGTTCATGCTTTTGATTGTCAGGCGGAGATAGAGTTATTGAGAGAATTTTTTGGTTTAAGTGAAAAAGAGTTAAGATTAATTGTTGCCGAGAATATAGGAGATGATAAAGAACTCAAAAAATTTTTCAAAATCCCTTAGCCCCCAATTTCGTCAATTTCTTGCTATCGCAATTTTTCTACGAAAAAGAGAGGGGTTTATATTTTAAGAATGGGTTTTTGGGTCGGGGAGAAAACGAGCATTATCCTTTACCTTTAAGAAAATTTTGGGAGATAAAAATTTTAAGCCCAGCCGAATTTTTAAAAATAATTTAAGGGTTAAGTCTCCTATTTTTTTGTTTTGTTAAAATTAAGAAGTGTTAAATAGATTATTTGGCGAAGGGATTTTTGGCGCCGATGACCCCAAAGTGGAGATGGCAGCCGGTTGATTTGCCAGCCCCAGGCGTTCCGGGAGCTCCGCCCATTAAGGCAATAATTTGGCCTTGGGAAACTTCGTCGCCGGGATTGACAAAGCTTGTTAAGATATGAGCGTAGAGGGTGACTACTCCGTTGGGATGTAAAATTGTCAGATGATTTCCTGCTCCGCCAAAGGCCCAAGGGGAAGTGGAACTGGTTAATTTGACTTTCAAAACTTTTCCTCCAGCAGCGGCAAAAATTGGCTCACCACATTTACCATGACTCAAATCAACAGCATTATGCCAATGAAGTCCCTGGGTAAGTTGACAAGGCGGAGAAATCGGACAGATAAAATAACTTGAGGCTAAAGGAAGCAAAACCGGAGTCTCTTTTACTACCGGAGTTGGCATTACTCCATTGGGAACAATAATCACATCTCCAACATAAATATCTCCTTCTGAAGAAAGTTCATTGAAGGCTAAAATCTCATCGATTTTTCCTTTGTATTTTTTAGCAATTTCAGAAATGGTATCGCCCGCTTTGACATAATGAATTACACCTGAGACTGGAGGGATAATTAATTTTTGGCCTGGTTGAATAATCGAATTTTTATTTAAATTATTTGCCCAGAGAATAGTATTTAGAGAAATATTAAATTTTTCAGCAATTAGCCAAAGATGATCTCCCGGTTTGACAATATATTCAGTGATGACTTTTTTAATCTCTTCAATTTCATCTCCCTCAAACAAAGCTCCTAAGATTTGGGGAGAAATCAGGACTGGTGGCGAGGCAGCCCGAAGATTACTCTTTTCAACTAAAAGAAAATCTGGTGACTCGATTAAAAATTTATTTGCCGGATTTAAGAAAGGATCTTTAGGGAAATTCTCTGAAAGAATTTTCGGAAAAGCTTTCAAAAAAGAAAGGTTCTCTTCTTTGGGAAGAGATTTTAAAAAAGGTAGAGTAGAGAGAACAACAAAGAAAGTAATTGCAATTATCACCAAGAGAGAGAAAGGGTCTTGAAAAGATTTCTTAACTCGCCTAAGTTTTTTTTCCAAAAATTTGGATAATGAATTTTTTTTAAACATTTTTTAATTTTCAAATAGGGAGGACTTTTATCTTCTTTTATTTTCTAAAATCCAAATTAAGAAGTCAAGCTTCTTAAATTTTGCTAAAATGATTTAATGAATTTAAGATCTCTCAGAAACTTATTTAAAAAACATCAAATTCGGCCATCAAAAAGATTAGGTCAGAATTTTTTGATTGATAAAAAAGCTATTAAGAAAATTATTGAAGGAGCTAAGCTTTCGCCAAATGATACTGTTTTGGAAATTGGACCAGGAATAGGCAATTTAACTACTGAGTTGGCCCCAAAGGTTAAAAAGGTTATTGCTATAGAAAAAGACCAAAAAATGATTAAAATTTTAAAAGAGGTTTTAAAAGATTTTCCCCAGGTGGAAATTATTAAAGAAGATGTTTTAAAATTCAATCCGAAAATTTATGGCCTGAAACCTAACACCTACAAAATTGTGGCTAACATTCCCTATTATTTAACTTCTCCTTTGATAAGAAAATTTCTGGAGACTGAAAATCAGCCAAAAGAAATGGTTTTGATGGTTCAAAAAGAAGTTGCCCAAAGAATTTCTGCCAAGCCTCCAAAGATGAGTTTATTGGCTATTTCCATCCAATTTTATGCTAAAGCGGAAATTTTGAGTTATCTCTCAAAAAAATCCTTCTGGCCTTCTCCTGAAGTTGATTCGGCAATAATAAAGATAACTCCAAAGAGATTAATTCAGAGCCAGGAACTCAAAAATAGATTCTTTAAAATAGTGAAGGCAGGTTTTTCCCAACCAAGGAAACAGCTAATCAATAATCTTTCAAAAGGGCTAAAAATTGATCGGACAATGATTAAAAATTGGCTTTTTAAAAATAATATCCAGCCCACTCAAAGAGCTGAAACTTTAAGCACTGAAGATTGGCTAAAATTAGTTAAAAGTTATAAAATTTAGATAATAGCTTTAAAAAATTTATTTTTTGGCTTTATTTTATTCTTTGCTTTCTTTCTTACCACCTGTTGATTCTCTAAAAGCTGATTATTGGTGCCCTGCCACCTGGAGAGAATAAAATAATATATCCCCTGAAGAAATTGGTGATTGTCCTCTGGGAAAGATAAAAGAAAAGGTTATTTCAGACAATGAACGAAATGGAGCCTTGCTAAATAAAACATCTATTCTTACTTTATTTTAGACTTCTTTTTCTGGAAAATCGGGCCAATTATTTTAGTTTTGTTAACTATAGCTACGGCAATAATTTTTTATTTCTCAATGGGAGCTCCGGCAACAATCATTAATGTCAAGTAATTGGAAGTGGAATCTTTTTATTGTTTTTAGTAGTTAATTGGCATTTAGAAAGATTAAAGAAAACTTTACCTCAGCCCCTCTTTCAAGAATTTGAGAAAGAAAGATGGAAAAATCTAAATGAGATTATTGAAGAAACAAAAAAGGAAATTAAAGAAAAAAGAGGAGAAACGGAAATGATAAAGGTAAATGAGAGAGAAGGGATTTTAGAAGCTAAATATAAAAAACTGAATCAACCTGAAATTTATTCACTAGAAAAAATATTAAGCGGAGAGGAGAAAATCTGAGACTGTTGAATAATCTTGGTATTGACAAAATCTCTATCCGCCAAACTGACGCCAAATTTATGCCATGGCTTAAATTTGGCGTCAATCTTGAGTGGCGAAATAAATTTTTCAACACTCTCATCTATGTTTTAAGAAAGACTGGGAAGAATTCTTTGATGAGGCTAATTCAATCTTCAATTCGGCCCAACTTATCCAATAATTTTTCCTCTTGACAGAGATTTAAGAAAATGATAAATAGAAAGGAAATTGTTATTATAGCTGGAATTGGAGGATAGGTAGGGCTTTAACCAGATCAAAACAAATCTCCGAGGGAGAGAAAAGGCCAAAGATAATTAAAAAAGTAGTACTTTTACAATTTTAAGCCTAAAAAGGAGTGATTTTTAGCTAAAATGAAGGTAAAATAGCTTTAGAATTAGGTTATTCACTAATTAGGTCTTGGTAATCAAAAATGGCAAGAAAGAGTCAGCCTTTATCTAAGAGGATTGTCTGCCGGCTTCAAAAGATTCAATAATGATGAGAAAAGAATAGCTTTTCTTGAACAAGAGAAAAAGACCCAATCATTAGTAGAATTACTCCTCATTAAAGCTAAAAATCGTCATTAAAATCCACTGCTTTTTGATAGCTTTAGCTTTAGGATTATAAGAAATCGGTTATTAAAACTGTTGAAGAAAAGGCTTTCTTTCTACTCCCAACTTCTCAAGATTATACACAAGCAGATTTTAGCTTCAGAAGTCATTAATTACTAAAAGATGAGTTTAATTTATTTTGTCAACTTGAATTAAAAACTATTAATTAAAGCCCTATTTTGGACTTAAAATTGTAAAAGTCATTAATCATTAAATAGTAACCAGTAACGAGTAAAAGTCCGCCAAAGGCGGACAAGAATTACTCGTTCCCAAAATTATGGCAGAAAAAGAAAAATTTGTGAGGGTAAAGCCCCACGTTAATATTGGAACCATTGGCCACGTTGCCCATGGGAAAAGTACACTTACTGCTGCCATCACCCGAGTTTTAAGTCTGAAAGGTTTGGCAGCTAAAGAAGTAACGGTTGATGAGTTAAATGCTGCTCCCGAAGAAAAGGCCAGGGGATTAACCATTACCATTTCCCATGTTGAGTACGAAACTGATAAAAGGCACTATGCCCACATTGATTGCCCTGGCCATGCCGATTATATCAAAAATATGATTACCGGCGCTGCCCAGATGGATGGGGGAGTTTTGGTGGTATCGGCTCTTGAGGGTCCAATGCCCCAGACCAGGGAACACATTTTATTGGCAAAACAAGTAGGATTGCCGGCTATAGTTGTCTTTTTAAATAAGTGCGATATGGTTGATGACCCCGAAATTATTGATTTGGTTGAGTCAGAATTGAGAGAACTTTTGAAAAAATATAACTTTCCCGGGGATGAAATTCCGATAATTCGGGGATCAGCTTTAAAGGCTTTAGAAGTAAAAAGTGTTGAGGAAGAAGCCGCCAAACCAATTTTGGATTTAGTCAAAGCAATTGATGATTATATTCCTGAACCAGTCAGGGAAATAGATAAACCATTTTTGATGGCAATTGAAGATGTTTTCTCAATTGCCGGCCGAGGAACAGTGGCCACTGGAAGAATTGAGAGAGGATTAATTCATCCCAATGAGGAAGTAGAAATAATTGGTCTCCGGCCAACGGTCAAAACCACTGCCGTTTCAATTGAAATGTTCAGAAAAGTCCTTGAGGAAGGAAGGGCGGGAGATAATGTTGGAATTCTTTTAAGAGGATTGGAAAAAGAGGCTGTGGAGAGGGGTCAGGTTTTGGCCAAACCTGGGAGTATTACCCCCCATACTGATTTTGAAGGAGAGATTTATGTCTTGACTAAAGAAGAAGGCGGTAGACATACCCCTTTCTTTTCTGGTTACAAACCCCAATTTTATTTTAGAACTACTGATGTTACCGGAGAGGTTACTTTACCTGAAGGAACGGAAATGGTCATGCCAGGTGATACCGTCAATTTGAAAATCAAATTAATTGCTCCAATTGCCTTGGAAGAAAAACAACGATTTGCTATTCGAGAGGGTGGAAAGACAGTGGGAGCCGGAGTAGTGACTAAAATAATAAAATAGCTCCCAAATACAAAAATAAATTCGTAATTTACCAAGGAGGTTCTTTTAAGATGGCCAAAAAGAAAGTATTGGCAATTGAAGAAGAAGTCAAGCCGAAGATTAGGATTAAACTTCGGGCTTATGATCATAAAGTAATTGATAATTCGGCTAAGCAAATTATTGAGGTAGCCACTCGTTATGGAGCTGAAGTTTCCGGACCTGTTCCTTTGCCAACTGAGATTCACAAATACACTGTTAATCGGTCCTCTTTTATCCACAAAGATTCTCGGGAGCAATTTGAAATGAGAGTTCACAAAAGATTGATTGATATCATCAATCCAAATCCAAAAGTTATTGATGCCCTAATGAGTTTAACTTTGCCAGCTGGTGTGGATATTGAAATAAAAATGTAAAATCAGCCAATAACGAATTTATTTCGAATAAACGAATTTTTCAAAATTATGAATATTGAAATTAATTAATAAAATAAACAGAAAAGGGTACTAACCATATCTCTGGAATACCGGGTTAGGCCCGGTATTTCTTTATTCCTAAATTCGGAACTAATTTGTTGATTTATGAAATTTCTTCTTGGTCTAAAACTTGGGATGTCTCAAATCTTTGATGAAAAAGGAAACGTTATCCCGGTCACTCTAATTGAAGCTGGACCCTGTATTGTTACTCAAATCAAAACCAAAGAGAAAGATGGGTATTGGGCAGTTCAGATTGGATTTGGTGAGGCAAAAAAAGTAACCAAGGCAATTAGCGGCCATTTAAAGGAATTAGGTAAATTGCTTTTTTTAAGGGAATTTCGCAATGAAGAACCCAAAATTGATGACAAAGAATTAAAAAGAGGGGATAGAATCGATGTCTCAATTTTTCAAGAAGGAGATATCGTCAAGGTGACTGGACTTTCCAAAGGAAAAGGTTTTGCCGGGGTGGTCAAGCGTTGGCACTTTCATGGCCGACCAGCTACCCATGGAACAAAACATGAATTGAGAACTCCTGGTTCAGTCGGTGCCTCGGTTCCCCAAAGAGTAGTCAAGGGAAAAAAAATGGCCGGAAGAATGGGCTTTGAAAGGGTAACAATTAAAAATTTAAAAGTAGTCAAAGTTGATAAAGAAAATAATTTATTAGCCATAAAAGGAGCTGTTCCAGGTCCCAAAGGAGCTTTGCTCGAAGTCATCGGATAGGATAAAATGATAATAGAATAAAATATGGATAAGATATAAAAGAACTTTGGTAAAAACTTTCTTGCTCTAGAGCACAGAAGTTTTTATCTAACTGAAAATATGGTAGGATTAAAATAGTTATGAGGAAGTATTCAAAAATTTCTAATAAAGAAAGAGAAGAATTACTAGAAGAATTATGTGAGGCAATTTCAGTTTTGAAAAATTCGCAGGAAATAATGAACTTTATCACCGACTTATTAACTAGGCAAGAATTGATAATGTTGGCCAAAAGAATAAAAATAGCCAAATTTTTAATTGAAGGAAAAGAGTACCGAGATATCGAAAATTTATTAGGAGTGGGACAGGGAACTATTGCAAAAGTTAATCAATGGTTGTCAGAAAGTGGAGAGGGATTTAGACTGGTGGCAGAGAGAACGAAAAAAGAAAAACCCAAGCCAGCCAGTTCCTGGGATTTAGCAGTGGAAGATTGGAGAAAATTTAGAAGACGTCACCCTTTAATGTTTTGGCCTCAACTTCTAATTGAAGACATTATTAAAACCATGAATAAGAAACAAAAAGATAAAGTTAGGCAGGTGATAAAAAAGCTAGACCGCAAATCCAGTATCTACAAACAGATTGACAAAATTTTAAGATCTTAAATAAAGAGCAAAGATAAAAACTTTTTTGCTCTAGAGCACAGAAGTTTTTGTCGGGTTTTGAAATGGGGGGAGAGCGAGATTGATATGAGAAAATAAAAAGCAGATACTGGTTATTTTATGCTTATCAATACCTATAACCAAAATGGAGAAAAAATCGGCCAAACGAGATTGCCATCGGAAATTTTTAATATAAAAATAAATCCGGATTTGGTTCATCAGGTTGTGGTTTCCCAATTAGCCAATCGGAGGAGAGTAATTGCTCAGACCAAAGGTAGGGGAGAGGTTAGAGGTGGTGGCAGAAAACCCTGGCCACAAAAGGAAACAGGTAGAGCCAGGCATGGTTCAATTCGTTCTCCTTTGTGGCGAGGTGGCGGAGTAACTTTTGGGCCAACAAAAGAGAGAGTTTTCAAAAAGAGAATTCCAAAAAAAATGAGAAGAAAAGCCCTTTTTATGGTTTTATCAGGAAAAGTAAAAAATAATTTATTAATTCTTTTGGATAAATTAAAAATTGAGAAACCAAAAACTAAATTAATAGCCGAGATTTTAAAAAGGCTTCCCTGCAAAGAAAAAAGTACTTTAATTGCTTTGCCAGATTATGATAAAAATATAATCTTAGCAGCCAGAAACTTGCCTGGTGTTGATACTATTTTGGCTGGCAATCTTAATGCTTTAGATTTACTTTCTTTCAAATATTTAATAATGTCAAAAGAAGCAATCAAAGTAATTAAAGAAACATTTTTAAAGTGATACCAACTTTTCTGCGATCGCAGAAAATGTATTATAAATATAAATGAGATGGCAATTTTAGATATTTTTAAAAGGAAAAGAATAAAAAAGGAAGAGGAGGGAATTAAACCTGAGGCAAAACCTGAAATTATTAAGAAAGAAGCAAAGACTACGACCCACCCAAAAGAGGAAAAAGAGGCTGTGGCAAAAATTCCTAAAGAAAAACTTGGTTTAGCTTATCGAATATTAAAAGCTCCTCAGGTGACTGAGAAAGCCACTTTTTTAGCTGGAAAAAATCAATATCTTTTTAAAGTTTTTCCAAAAGCAAATAAGACTGAAATAAAAAGAGCAATTGAGGATTTATATGGGGTTAAGGTGATATCTGTTAAGATTATAAAAATGCCGAGAAAAAGAAGGAGATTGGGAAGAATAAGAGGCTGGAGAAAAGGATATAAAAAGGCAATTGTAAAAATAAAGGCTGGCCAAAAGATTGAAGTTTTACCAAGATAAATTCAAAATGCAAAATTCAAAATTACAATTCAAAAGTCAAAAGTTATTAACTAAGAAAGAACCTGAAAAGAGGCTGCTTTTGGCATTGAAAAAAAGGGCTGGTCGAGCTCTTTCTGGGAGGATAACTATTCGTCATCGGGGAGGAGGAGTGAAGCGACTTTATCGAATTATTGATTTTGGCCAGGAAAAAATGGGATTGGCGGGAAAAGTCATTGCCTTGGAATACGATCCCAATCGGACAGCTTATATTGCCCTAATTGAATATGGAGATGGAGAAAAAAGATATATTTTAGCTCCAAAAGATTTAAAAGTCGGAGATGAAATTATTTGCCAAGAAATGGCTGAGATTAAAATCGGAAATAGAATAAAATTGAAAAATATTCCAGTTGGAACTCAGGTTTATAATATTGAATTGGAGCCAGGGAAAGGTGGAAAAATAGTTAGGGCAGCTGGAACCTCAGCTAAGGTGATATCTCAAGAACCTCCTTATACTCTTTTGGAAATGCCCTCAAAAGAGATTAGAAAGATATCCCAGCAATCTTTTGCCTCAATTGGTCAGGTTTCCCATCCTGAGAAAAGATTTGAAATAATTGGTAAGGCTGGCCGGAGGAGATTAAAAGGTTGGCGACCTCAGGTTAGGGGAACGGCAATGATTCCCCCTAGCCATCCCCATGGCGGTGGCGAAGGAAAGACACCAATTGGTTTAAAATATCCAAAAACTCCCTGGGGAAAACCAGCCAAGGGAGTGAAAACCAGAAAGAAAAAATGGACCGACAAACTGATAATAAAAAGAAGAAAATAAATTTATGGCCAGAAGTCTAAAAAAAGGTCCCTATATTGACCAAAGATTATTGGAGAAGATAAAGAAAGCCAGGCCAGGTGAAATTATCAAAACCTGGGCTCGTGATTGCACCATTTGTCCAGAGATGATTGGTTTTACTTTTGGAGTTCATAATGGCCGGGAGTTTATTCCAGTTAAAGTAACCGAAGAAATGGTTGGTCATAAACTTGGTGAATTTTCTCCGACCACCAAGTTTTTTAGACATGGCGGAAGAATGCAAAGAGAATTGGAGGCAAAGGCAGCTGAGAAAGAAGCAGAGAAAATAAAGAAAACCAGCTAATAGCTTTTAGCTTTCAGTGAAATACTAAAAGCTAAACGCTAAAAGCTCTAAGCTATTATAAAATGCCTGTGACGGCTAAACTTCGTTATTTACGAATCGCT
Source organism: bacterium (assembly GCA_036769645.1). Taxonomy (GTDB): domain Bacteria; phylum Patescibacteriota; class Minisyncoccia; order Minisyncoccales; family DG-74-1; genus DAIPKT01. The sequence continues at coordinate 22,385 of DAIPKT010000002.1, forward strand.
CCAAGAAAGGTAAGATTAGTGGCTGACTTAATCCGGGGAAAAACAGTTGAAGAAGCCCAAACCATTTTAAGTTTTACAGTGAAAAGAGCGGCTCCAGTTTTACTTAAACTTTTAAAATCAGCTATTGCTTCAGCTCGTCATAATTTTCAATTGGAAGAAGGAAATCTTTATATTTCAAAAATTACAGTTGATGAAGGACCAAAATATAAAAGATGGATGCCAAGAGCCAAAGGTATGGCTTCTGAAATTCAAAAAAAGACCTCACATGTAACTATTGTTCTTGAGGAAATTGTTAAAAAACCTGAGAAAGGAAAAAAAGCGAAAGAGGTAAAAAAAGTTGAAAAAGTTCTAAAAGTAGAAAAGGCAAAATTAAGACCGGAATTAGAAATACCTAAACCAAAGGTTGAAAAAGGTATAAGAAGAATATTTAGGCGAAAAGCTTTCTAACCGAAGCTGTCTTCGTAGGAATATGGCACATAAAGTCCACCCAAAAGCCTTTCGAATAAAGGAAATAACTGATTGGGAATCAAGAGGATTTTACGAAAAAGATTTCGGAAAATTACTGAAGGAGGATTTTAAAATCCGGGAATTTTTGAAAAAGAAAGTTGGGAAATTGGGAGTGGAGAAAATTGAGATTGAGAGATTTCCTGGAAAAATCAATGTCATAATTTCTTCTGCCCGGCCAGGTCTAATTATTGGTCGAAGAGGGGAAGGAGTAGAAGTATTAAAAAAAGAATTGGAAGAGAAAATTTTAAAAGAAGCCCAACCCACCCTCCGGCCTCCGGCCAAAGGCAGGTTCCTAAAACCGGAAATAAAATTGGAAATTAGAGAGATTAGAGATCCCTGGGCTTCAGCCACCTTAGCCGCTCAGTGGATTTCCCAGCAAATTGAGAAAAGAGTTCCCTATCGAAGAGTTTTGAAACAGGCCTTAGATAAAATTATGACGGTCAAGGGAGTTGAAGGAGCCAGGGTCCAGGTGGCTGGGAGATTAGATGGGATTGAAATTGCCAGAACTGAATGGCTAAAAAGGGGTCGGCTTCCCAGACAAACTTTGAGAGCCGAGATTGATTATGGCCAAGATAGAGCTTATTGCACCTACGGAGTGGTGGGAGTAAAAGTTTGGATATATAAAGGCGAGAAATTTTAATGAGAATATAGTTATATTCAATATGGGAATATTAATGCCGAGAAAAGTTAAACATCGAAAGTGGCAAAAAGGTGTTTCCAAAGGAATTGAAAGAAGGGCAACCGAACTGGCTTTTGGCTCCTTTGGTTTGAAAAGTTTAGGGACTAAGTGGATTTCCGCTCGCCAAATTGAGGCTTCGAGGAGGGCAATTTTGCGCTATCTAAAAAAAGGAGGAAAACTCTGGATTAGAATTTTTCCGGCTAAACCAGTAACTAAAAAAGGGGTCGAAGTTCCAATGGGTGGCGGAAAGGGTCAAGTAAACCATTATGTTTTTCCAATCAAACCTGGTCGGATTATTTTTGAATTGGAGGGATTAAAAGAGGAATTAGCCAGGGAGGCCTTGAAAAAAGCTGCTGATAAACTTCCAATAAAAACTAAGTTTATTAAGAAATGAAGGTTAGAGAATTACGAGAAAAATCCCAAGCTGAATTACAAAAACTTTTAGAAGATAGTCGGGAAAGACTGCGTCAACTTCGTTTTGATTTAGCGGCTGGTAAAGTAAAGAATGTTAGAGAAATTAGGATGATCAAAAAAGAGATTGCCAGAATTCTAACCATATTAAAAGAAAAAATAATATGCCAAAAAAAAGATTAATCGGTACAGTTATTTCAAATAAAATGCAAAAAACAGTTGTAGTTGAGGTTGAGAGATTAAAAGAACATCCCAAATACAAAAGAAGATATAGAGTCCATAAAAAATATAAAGCCCATGATGAAAAAGGAGAATTTAAAGTAGGGGATAGGGTTGTTATTGAAGAATGTCGTCCAATAAGTAAAGAGAAGAAATGGCGAGTAATAAAGAAAATATAGCTACGAAATACGAAAAAAGTACGAATATACGAAAATTCGTATATTCGTAATAAATTCGTAATTCGTAGAGGAATTTATGGTTCAACCCAGAACAATGTTAAAAGTTGCTGATAATACTGGAGCAAAAATTCTTCAGTGTTTTCATGTTTTGGGTGGCTCAAAAAGGAGATATGCTCAATTGGGCGATGTGATTGTTGGAACAGTCAAAATGGCTGAGCCAAGAAGATTGGTTAAAAAACACGATGTGGTCAGGGCAATAATTATTAGGCAAAAAAAGGAATATCGAAGGCCTGACGGTTCCTATATTCGATTTGATGATAATGCCTGCGTTATTTTAGAAGGAAAGACAAAGGACCCAAAAGGAGGAAGGATTATAGGACCAGTAGCCAGGGAAGTAAAAGAAAAGGGATTTGAAAAAGTGGCCGCTTTAGCTGAGGAATTAGTGTAATATATAATGAATTCTCAACTAAAGTATGAAGATTAAAAAGGGTGATCTAGTTTTAGTAATTTTAGGCAAGGATAGGGGCAGGAAGGGTAAGGTTTTAAAAGCTTTTCCAAAAGAAAGGAAGGTTTTGGTTGAGGGAGTTAATTTAATAAAAAAGCATCAAAGACCTAAAAGGACAGGAGAGAAGGGCCAGATTATCCAATTACCAAAACCAATTGATGTCTCAAATGTAAAATTAATCTGCCCAAAATGCGGAAAAGCGACCAGGGTTGGCTATAAAATCATTGCCAAAAATAAATTTAGAATCTGTAAAAAATGTAGCCAAGAGATCTAAATTAGCTGTTCAATCTGCCAGATTGAACAGCTAAGATTGAACAATGTTGAGATTAAAGGAAAAATATCAAAAAGAAGTAGTTCCCGAAATGATGGAAAGATTTGGCTATAAAAATAAGATGGCGGTGCCTAAAATTGAGAAGGTAATAATTAATACTGGTTTTGGAAGATTAGTTTCCGGAAAGACTTCGGAAGAACAAAAAAAGATTCAAGATTTCATTTTGGAAGATCTGAGCTTAATTTCTGGTCAGAGACCAATTTTAAAGAAGGCAAAAAAATCAATTTCCGGTTTTAAAATAAGAAAAGGAATGGCTATTGGAGCAGTTATTACTCTGAGAGGAAAAAGAATGTTTGATTTTTTAGAAAGATTAATTCATATTGCCCTTCCCAGAACACGCGATTTTCGAGGGATAGAACCTAATTCTTTTGACAAGAAAGGAAATTTGACCATTGGAGTCCGGGAACATATTGCCTTCCCGGAAATTTTACCCGAAAAAGCAAAAAATATTTTTGGATTAGAGATAACAGTAGTAACTAGAGCAAAGAGAAGGGAAGAGGGGATAGAGTTATTGAGGTTATTAGGGTTTCCAATAAAACCATGATATGGCTACCAAAGCTCAAATCGCCAAGTCATTAAAAAAACCAAAATATAAAAGTCGAGTTGTCAGACGCTGTTTTCGGTGTGGTAGAAAAAGAGGATATCTGAGAAAATTTGGATTATGTAGAATATGTTTTAGAGAGCTGGCAAATCAAGGATTAATACCCGGAGTTAAAAAAAGCAGCTGGTAAAATTATGGATCCAATCTCCGATATGCTAACTACTATAAGGAATGCCTTGGTGGTGAAGTCTCCCCGAGTTAAGATTCCCTTTTCCAATTTGAAATATGGGATAGCTAAAATTTTAGAAAAGGAAGGTTTTATTGAAAAAGTTGAAAAAAAGGGGAAAAGAATGAGAAGATTTATTGAGATTACTTTGAAATATACTGATAATCTCCCGGCAATTTCGGGATTGAAACGGATCTCAAAACCTGGCCAAAGAATTTATTCTCATTGGAAAAAAATAAAAAGAGTTAAAGGAGGTTATGGAATAGCCATTATTTCCACTTCCAAAGGTTTGATGACTGATAAAGAGGCAAGACGACAAAAGTTAGGAGGAGAAATAATTTGCGAAATTTGGTAAAAATTATGTCTCGGATAGGCAAAAAACCAATTTTAATATCAGAAGAGGTGGAGGTGAAAATTGAAGAGAATAGGATTACAATTAAAGGTCCCCGAGGAGAATTGACCAAAGAAATTCGACCAGAAGTTAAGGTTGAAGTAAAGGAAAATCAAATTTTTATTACTCCCCAAATTGAGACTAAAAAAACTAAAGCCCTTTGGGGATTAACCAGAGCTTTAATAGCTAATATGGTCAAAGGGGTAACCGAAGGATTTGAAAAAAAATTGGAGATAGAAGGATTGGGTTTTAAAGCTCAGCTGAAGGGAAATGATTTAGAATTATCTGTTGGTTTTAGCCACCCCATTAAAATAGAGGCACCAGAAAATATAAAATTTTCAGTAGAAAAAAATATTATCACTGTTTCCGGTCCTGATCTTGAAAAAGTCTCTCAAACTGCTGCTAAAATAAGAAAAGTAAAACCAGCCGAGCCTTATAAAGGAAAAGGAATTAGATATTTGGGAGAAGTGATCAGAAGAAAGGTGGGCAAGAAAGTAGTCACTGCCGGCTAAAATCAAAATCCAAAATTACAATTCAAAATTTTGCCTCTTGAATTTAAGTTCCTATGAGAATTGAGACTAAACAGGAAAAACGATATCGCCGACATAAACGCCTAAGAGCCAAGATATCCGGGACGGCCGAGAGGCCTCGGCTTTCTATTTTTAGATCAGCCAAACATATTTATGCCCAGCTGATTGATGATGAAAAAGGAGAAACCTTGGCAAGTGCCAGTGACTTAGAATTAAAAAAACAAAACGTCAGAAAGGAAAAAAAGCCGAAAAATGAAAAGACTGGAAAAGCAGCTTTTGCTTATCAGGTTGGAAAATTGATTGCCGAAAAAGCCCGGAAAAAGAAAATTGAAAAGGTCGTTTTTGATCGAGGAGGATATAAATATCATGGAAGGGTAAAAGCACTGGCCGAGGGAGCCAGGGAGGGAGGGCTTAAATTTTGACAATGACAAATTTTTTCATAAACTCATAATACTGTGGTAAAAAGAAAAATCCAAAAAACCAGAGAGGGACAAGAGAAGCGGGAAGAATTTGAATCAAGGTTATTGGATTTGGCTAGGGTTGCCCATACTCGGGCTGGTGGAAAAAAATTGAGATTCCGGGCAATAATTGTCACTGGAAACAAAGCCGGAAAAGTTGGAGTGGGAGTAGCTTCCGGATTAGACGTTGCCCAGGCAGTGGAAAAAGCCACTTTTCAATCAAAAAAGAATCTGATTGAAGTTCCAATAGTTGAAGATTCAATTCCTCACGAAGTTTACGCAAAATTTGGACCAGCTGAAGTTTTGCTTAGACCTCAAAGAAAAGGCCGAGGATTGGTGGCAGGTGGAACAGTGAGAATCATTTGCCAGCTAGCTGGAATAAAAAATATTTCCTCAAAGATTCTTGGCCGGACAGGAAATAAATTGAATAATGCCAGGGCAACCATCGCAGCTTTAACAAAGCTGCGAAAATCCGAAATCCGAAATCCGAAATCCGAAACAAAATCAAATTCTAAATTCCAATGTTCCAAATAGGTTTGGAATTTGGAAAATTGGAACATTCGAATTTGTTTCGAATTTCGATATTCGAATTTCGAATTTAATTACTATGCAATTACACGAATTAAGCCCAATTCATAAAAAAAAGAAGAGAAAACGAATCGGCCGCGGTGGCAAACGGGGTACTTATGCTGGCCGGGGAATAAAGGGCCAGAAAGCCAGGGCGGGGAGAAAATTAAAACCAGTTATCCGAGAGTTAATTAAAAGATATCCCAAGTTAAGAGGATATAAATTTAAAAGGGTGGAATTAAAACCGGCCATTTTAAATCTTGAAATTCTTGAAAAAAAATTTACGAGCGGCGAGAAAATTTCCCCTCAGATCTTGCTGGAAAAAAAATTAATTCCTAAAATAAAAGGAAAGATACCGAGAGTGAAAATTCTGGGAAAAGGGAAAATAACCAAACCTTTGACTATAGAGGGCTGCAGCCTTTCAAAGTCGGCCAGAGAGAAAATTGAAAAAGCTGGTGGCCAAATAAAATAGTATGTGGTGGGAAAAAGTTATTCAAGTCTTTAAAATTAGAGACCTCCGAAATAAAATTCTTTTTGTTTTGGCTATTTTTGTCATTTTTCGAATAATGGCTAATATTCCTATTCCAGGAATTGATGCTGAAAACCTAAGAAACTTTTTTAACCAGTTTCAAATGTTTGGCCTTTTAAATGTTTTCACTGGTGGAGCCTTGGATAATTTATCAATTGTCATGCTGGGTTTGGGTCCTTATATTACCGCCGTCATTATTTTCCAGTTATTAACCATGATTTTTCCCCAGCTGGAAAAGATGTATAAAGAAGAAGGAGAAGCTGGCCGCCAAAAATTTAATCAATATTGCCGAATTGCCACCGTTCCTTTAGCTGCCCTTCAGGGATATGGAATGCTGACCCTTTTGCAAAGAGAAAATGTGATTGAAAGCTTAGCACCAACTCTCCTTTTTACTTCAATTTTAACTATCACTGCCGGTTGCCTTTTTTTGATGTGGTTGGGAGAATTGATTTCAGAAAAAGGAATTGGCAATGGTATCTCCCTTTTAATTTTTGCTGGAATTATTGCTGAGTTCCCTAATAATATTCGTCAGATGTTGATTACTTGGGATCCGGGCCGAATTCCTTCTTATTTACTCTTTTTTGCCATGGCTTTGTTAATTATTGCCGGAGTGGTTTTGGTTAATGAAGGTAGAAGAAATATTCCTATTTCTTATGCCAAAAGAGTGAGAGGAATGCGACTTTATGGTGGAGTCTCTACTTATTTACCATTGAATGTCAATCCAGCGGGAGTAATTCCAATAATTTTTGCTTTATCAATTATGCTTTTTCCTTCAATGATTGCCAATTTTTTAGCCGGAGCTGGTGGAATGATGGGAAAGATTGCCCAGAGTATCAGCCTCTTTTTCCAAAACCCCTGGGTTCATGGTAGCTTTTACTTTCTCTTAGTCTGCCTCTTTACCTATTTTTATACTGCCGTTACCTTTGATCCAAAAACCATTGCTTCAAATCTTCAAAAAATGGGTGGCTTTATTCCAGGAATAAGACCAGGGGAAAGCACCGCCAATTTTATGCATTACATTTTGAATCGGGTTCTCTTAATTGGAGCTCTTTTTTTAGGCACAATTGCCGTTATGCCTTCCATTGTTGGTGGTCTGACTGGGGTAATGGTCTTTCAATTCTTAATTGGCGGAACCTCTTTATTGATTGTGGTGAGCGTAGTTTTAGAAACAATGCGCCAAATCAGAGCCCAATTACAAATGAGAGAATATGAGACCTTTTAACCCTACTAATTACCAATCAATCCGAATAAAATGATGAAAAATCCAAAAGTAATAATTTTAATGGGACCGCCGGGTTCTGGCAAAGGAACCCAGGCCGAACTTTTAGCCGAAAAATTAAATTTATATTATTTGGAAACGAGTAAAATTTTGGAAGAGAAGTTTCAGGAAATAAAAGAAAATGAATTTGTCACTGTCGCCGGAAAGAAATATTTTTTAAGAGAGGAGAAAAAATCTTGGGAAACTGGATTATTATGCAGCCCTCCCTTCGTTACCTATTTAGTCGAAGAAAAAATTAAAAAATTATTTAAAGAAGGAAAAAATTTAGTTTTGGCTGGTTCTCCAAGAACGCTTTATGAAGGGAAAAAAATTATTCCTTTGTTAATTAAACTTTATGGGAGAAAAAATATCAAAACGATTGAAATTACCCTCTCTCCAGAGCAATCAATTTGGCGAAATGCCCATCGGCGAATTTGCCAATTGATGCGCCACCCAATTTTATATACAAAAGAAACCGCTAAACTAATTAGATGTCCTCTTGATGGTTCAAGGTTAATCAAAAGAGAAGGTTTAGACGATCCTGAAACCATTAAAATAAGATTGAAAGAATATAAAGAGAGAACTTATCCCCTAATTAATTACTTTAAAAAAGAGAGATTAAAAGTGACAAAAATTGATGGTTCTCCGCCACCTAGTGATGTTTTTGAAGATATTTTAAAAACTCTCAAATGATTCCAATCGAAATTACCAACTTAAAAAGCCATGGTAAATTAAGTTGATAAATGAAAAATTAACTTATTTTTTGCCCTGGCAATAATTTCAAGTTTTATAAAGAATGATTCCCATTAAAACTCCTCAAGAAATTGCCATAATGGCAGAAGGTGGGAAAATCCTGGC
>DAIPKT010000002.1:30673-37807 GCA_036769645.1 bacterium
CCATTAAAACTCCTCAAGAAATTGCCATAATGGCAGAAGGTGGGAAAATCCTGGCAAAGATAATGAAAGAGTTAGAAAAGAAAGTCAGGCCGGGAATTACCACTAAAGAATTGGACAAGCTGGCTGAGGAGCTTGTTTTAAAATTTGGTGGAAAATGCTCCTTTAAGGGATATGAGGGCTTTCCAGCTTGTCTTTGCACCTCAATCAATGAAGAAATTGTCCATGTTGCTCCTTCAGATCGTGTTTTAAAAGAAGGAGATATAATTTCTCTTGATTTAGGAATTCAATGGAAAGGCTTTCATACTGATTTGGCAGTCACTTTACCAATTGGCAAGGTTGACCCTGAAGTTCAGAGATTAATTCGAATAACCAAAAAAGCCCTAAAGCGAGGAATTAAAAAAGTCAGACCAGGAAATACAATCGGTGATATTGGAAATACTATTCAAAGATATGTTGAAAGTCAGGGATTTAATGTTGTTAGAGATTTATGTGGTCACGGAATTGGAAAAGAATTACATGAGGAGCCGAAGATTTTAAATTATGGAAAAAGAAGAACCGGTCCAGAAATTAAAGAAGGCATAGTTTTTTGTTTAGAACCAATGGTGACAGTGGGTGATTGGAAAATAAAAAAATCAAAAGATGGTTTCGGTTATGAGACTTCAGATGGTTCTCTATCTTGCCATTTTGAACACACTATAGCAGTAACAAAAGATGGCTGCCAAATATTGACAGAATTTAAATAATAGATTAAACTTATTTTATGCAAAAGATTATTACTCAACCCAAGACTAAAGCTCTGATTGGTAAAACCCCAGAGGAAATCCTCCAAATTTGGGAAAAAGCCAGGGGTATTTGGAGAAAGAAAAAGCCTGAACCAATTGCCTATTTAAAGAAAATGAGAAAAGAATGGGAAAGGAAGACTCCCTAATTTTGTTTTGAAATGTATACTTTAGACACTAATATCCTTATTTATCTTCTAAAGGACGAATCTTCAGTAGTTAAATTTTTGCGCGAGAATATCTTAAAAGGCTCGCGCTTTTTCATTTCCTCAATTACCGAAATTGAACTTTTATCTTATCCAAAAATTTCTCCGGATGAACGTGAAAAGGTTGAAGACATTTTAAAGACTTTATCTATTATCTCTGTAGATTCCCAACTTGCCTGGCTGGCTAGTTTCTTTAAAAGAAAATATAAAACTTCTCTACCAGATGCTATCATTGCTGCCACTGCCTATTTAACTAATTCAACTCTTCTCACCAGAAATATTAAACATTTTCAAAAAATCAAAGAAATTTCAATAAAATCTATTTGAAATCTCATAGATAGTATATCGAGGTGTTGCACTTCAAAAAGCAAATTTCAGTTTTTATAGATTTTATGATAAAATGAATTAGTATGTATAATTGGTCAGTTGATGAGAAAAAATTTAAAAAAGAGAACCCTGAGGGTTATAAAATCTGGAAATTGGAGCAGATGATCAATTATGGTTTGGGAAATGAAAAGTTAAGAGAGAAAGAAGTAAGGAAATTTTGGCTAAAAATTAAAGATCGTCTCGATCCTCACAAAAGACTATTGTTAGAATTTTTAATATGGAAAAAGGTTCCATCCTCACATCAATTCAAAAAAGATTTCTGGCGACCGTAATTAAAGAACCTTATCTTTTAAAAAGATATTATTTTACTGGTGGCACGGCTTTGAGTGAATTCTATCTTCGGCATCGAATCTCAAAAGATATTGATTTATTTTCTGAAAAAGAAATTCATTTACCAAGCATTGTTAAATTTGTAAAAAAGGCAGCTAAAAATTTATCGGCAACTGAAGTTAGACAAGAGCGATATTTAGGACTTTACACCTTCTTTTTTAAGATCAAAGAAGAATATTTTAAAGTCGATTTCAACTATTATCCTTTTCCTAGAATTGATAAAGGAAAAATCTGGAAAGGATTAGAAATAGATAGTCTTTTAGATATCGCTGTCAATAAAATTCACACTCTTTATATGAAACCCAGAGCTAGAGAGTATCTTGATCTTTATTTTATTTTTAAAAAAACTAAATACACCTTAGAAGATTTAGTTAAATTTGCCAAGATTAAATTTGATTGGCATATTGATCCTCTTCACCTTGCCCAATCTTTTTTGGAAGTTCTTTCAGCTTCCGATTATCCCCGAGTATTATTGCCTTTTAATAAAAATATAATGCAGAAATTTTTTCTGAGTAAAGCAAAAAAACTTAAAAAAGAAATTTTTGAATAAAAAAATCAAAAGATGGCTTTGACCCGTTTTATTTTTGGAAAATTGTGGTAAGATATTTTAATGTATCTTGATTGTTTAAGCCGGGGGCAAATTAAAGTTTTAAAAAAATTAGGATTTTTGAAAGAGTATGGATTTTATTTAGCTGGCGGAACCGCTTTAGCATTGCAATTGGGGCACCGGCGGTCAATGGATTTGGATTTGTATACCCAAAAAGATTTTGATTATAAAAAATTAAGAGGAGAATTGGAAAATAAATTTGAAGAAGCGATTTTTATTCAAGGGAGTGAAGGAACTTTGATTATGAAATTAGATAAGGTGGCAGTAAGTTTTTTTTATTACCCTTATTCCTTAATTTTTCCAACAATTGAATTTGAAGATTTTCCGCCGATTGCTTCAATGAAAGATATTGCCGCAATGAAATTAATTGCTATTGCTGACCGGGGAATAAAGAGAGATTTTTACGATATTTATTTTTTATTAAAAGAATTTTCTTTAGAAGAGATTTTTAAATGGGTCAAAAGGAAATATCCAAGATTTAACATATATCCAGCTGTTAGAGGCTTAACTTATTTTGAAGATGCGGAAAGGAAAGATTTTCAAAGGAGATTGTTTTTATTTAAATACATTTCTTGGTCAAAGGTCAAAAAATTTTTAATTGAAAAGACAAAAGAATATAAAGAAAAATGGCTAGTTTAAAAATTCCAAAAAAAATGCAATGGCTTTTCTGGTCTTGTAAAATCGAAGATTTAGATTTGGAAAAAGACAAACATTACATAATTTCTCAGGTTTTAAATTATGGCATTTGGAAAGATCTAAAATGGCTTTTTAAAGTTTATTCTGAGAAAGAAATAAAGAATGTAGTTAAAAATCCAGCCAGAGGAGTATGGTTTAGAGATGTTTTGAATTTTTGGAATTTAATCTTCGCTTTAAAATTAAAAAAGAAACTTCTTGAAAAAGCCACTTTTAATTTAAGAAGATATGCCAAATGAAATTCATCTTTCGGTTATTATTCCGGCTTATAATGAAGAAAAGAGGTTGCCAAAAACTTTGGAGGAGATTGATAAATATTTATCAAAGCAAGATTATGATTATGAGATTTTAGTAGTTAATGATGGCTCAAAAGATAAGACGGTTGAGGTGGCAAAAAGCTTAATACCGAAGATTAAAAATTTAAGAGTGATAGGTTATGAAAAAAATCAGGGAAAAGGTTATGCAGTAAGATTTGGAATGTTAGAGGCAAAAGGAGAATTTAGATTATTTACTGATGCGGACAATTCAACTTCAATTGACCAAGTTGAAAAAATATTGCCTGAATTTAAAGCAGGTTTTGATATTGTGATTGGCTCACGAGGTATTAAAGGAGCAATTTTAGACCCACCCCAACCTTGGATTCGGAGAGTAATTTTGGGAGAGGGATTTAAATTATTTAGAAAAATTGTTATTGGTCTTTGGGAAATTGAAGATAGTCAATGTGGTTTTAAATGTTTTAGAAAGAAAGTGGCAGAAGATATTTTTCCAAAATGTAAAATCAATCGCTTTGCTTTTGACCCTGAGATTTTATTGATAGCAAAGAAAATGGGCTATAAAATAAAGGAGATTCCAGTTTATTGGAGAAATGATCCCGAAAGCAAAGTAAAATTTAAATCAATGGTAAAAATGGGAATTGATTTACTTAAAATAAGGTGGAATTTAATTAAAGGCATTTATGGTTAAAAAGTCAAAAGTCAAATTTCCCTCAGAACTTCGCTTTGATTTAATTTCTAAGGATTGGGTAGTGATTGCCACTGGCCGGGCAAAAAGACCGGAAATGTTTAAGAAAGAAAAAAGGGTTAAAGTGAAAACTCCAAAAAGAATTTGTCCCTTTTGCCAGATTGAAACTCAAGAGAGGCCAGTTTTGATCTATTTTCAGGGTAAAAAAATTCCTCTTAATACAAAGATTCCCTATAATTGGACAACAATAGTCATTCCCAATAAATTTCCGGCTTTTTTACCTCAACCAAAATTGGAAAAGAGGATTGAGGGAAGGATTTATCAAACCATGAATGCAGTTGGATTTTCGGAGTTAGTTGTGACCAGAGATCATGAAAAGTCTTTAGCTCTCTTGCCATTAGAAAATGTCAAGGAGGTGATAGATTGCTATCAGGAAAGATATTTGGAATTGATGAAAAAACCCTTTGTCAATTATATTTCAATTTTTCATAATCATGGAGCCGAGGCTGGTGCTTCCCAATCGCATCCCCATTCCCAAATTATTACCACTCCTTTAATTGATATTGATCTTCAAAAGGCACTTTTTAATTCCAAAAAATATTTTCAAAAAAATAAAAAATGTGTCTATTGCCAAATGAACAATTGGGAAAGAAAAGTCAAAAAAAGGGTTGTTTTTGAAAACAAGGATTTTTTAGTCATTTGTCCTTTTGCTTCAAAATCTGCCTTTCAGGTCATTATTTCTCCCAAAAAACACCTTTCCTATTTTGAAAAAATTACTGAAAAAGAAAAATGGCAACTGGCTCAGACTTTTAAGATAGCTTTAGAGAAACTTTATAAGGGATTAGGCGATCCGGCTTACAATTTCTACTTACATACCGCTCCCTCTGATGGTAAAGATTATCCTTATTATCACTGGCATTTTACCATTTTACCAAAAACAGCCACCTGGGCTGGTTTTGAATTAGGAGCGAGAATGGAAATTTCAACCATTGAACCTGAAAAAGCGGCTGAGTATCTGCGAAAACAGTAAATTCCTTTAGATTATTACTATCGTGCTCTAGAGCATAGTAGTTTCTTCCCAGTTTTATGAGACCTTTAGTTATTGCAAATTGGAAGTGTAATCCGGCAACTCTTAAAGGAGCTAAACTCCTTTTTAGTTCAGTAAAAAAAGGAATTGAAAATGTTAAAAATGTGGAGGTAGTAATTTGCCCCCCATTTATTTATTTACCCAAATTATTTGAATTTTTATCCAGGTGGAGAAAAAGTCAAATTTTATTGGGAGCTCAGGATTGCTTTTGGGAGGAATCCGGAGCTTATACTGGTGAAATATCTCCAACAATGTTAAAAGATTTGGGTTGCCAATATGTTATCATTGGCCATTCAGAAAGACGAGCCTTAGGAGAAACCGATAAGATGATAAATAAAAAATTAAAAGCAGCTTTAAAAGAAAAATTGAAACCAATTTTATGTATTGGCGAAACAATAGAGGAAAGAGAAAGAGGCAAAACAAATGAAATTCTAAAAAATCAATTAAATTCAGCCTTGAAAAATACCTCATCAGTCCTCAGTCATCGGTTATTAGTCATCGCTTATGAGCCAGTTTGGGCAATTGGAACTGGTAGGGCTTGTGATGTTAGAAAGGCAAAAGAAGCCCGTTTATTTATTAAGAAAATTCTCAGGGAAATTCCAATTCTTTATGGTGGAAGCGTTGATTCTGAAAATGGAGTAAATTATATAAAAGAGGCAGATTTTCAAGGTCTTTTAGTTGGTGGTGCTTCTTTAAATCCAAAGGAATTTTCGGAAACCGTTAAAACTATTGATTTAATTTCTAAATAATGTTAAAGTAAATAAATTATGAATAAAGTAGTTTTTGAAGGAAATTTTTATAACCCCACCAAAGGAAATTTAAGACTCAATGAAGTGATTGAGGAGATTTGGGATTACATGAGTGAAAAGCCAGAAAAATTGTATGACATTATCGTTGGTTGCGATTCCTCTTCAGGCAAAGAACCTCATTTCCCGCTGGCGGTAGTTGTTTTGAGAGTAGGGAAGGGAGGCCGATTCTTCCTTAAAAAAATCGGTTACAAAAATCGAAAATTTTTTCATTGGAAAGCAAGGGTCTTAGAAGAAGTTTTATTATCTTGTGAATTAGCTTTGCATCTAAAAGAAAATTTTGAGAAAAAAATCAAAAGTTTAAAGAAAAATTTCAATTACCAATTCCGCTACATCCATGCTGATATTGGAGAAAACGGAGCGACGAAAGATATGATTAAAGAGGTGACTGGTTTAATTCGTGGAAATGGTTTTGAACCTAAAATAAAACCAGAAGCCTATGTTGCTTCAACTGTAGCCGATAGATACTCTTAATAAAAAATTTTCCATTTTTAATTCATAATGAATTCAAAAGAACTTCGGAAGGAATTTTTGAATCTCTTTGAGAAAAGAGGGCATAAAATTGTACCCTCTTCTTCTTTAATTCCGACTGATCCCTCAGTTCTTTTTACCACTGCCGGAATGCAACAATTTAAGCCTTATTATTTGGGAGAAAAGTCGCCTTTTGGTCCAAATGTGGCTTCCTGTCAGAAATGTTTTCGGACTTCTGATATTGAGGAAGTTGGAGATGGAAAACATTTGACTTTTCTGGAGATGTTAGGGAATTTTAGTTTTGGAGATTATTTTAAAGAAGAAGCGATAAAATTGGCTTTTGAATTTCTTTTTCGAGAATTAAAATTAAAAAAAGATAATTTTTTCTTTACGGTTTTTAAAGGCGATGAAGAAATTCCTCCAGATGAGGAATCAATTTTAATTTGGAAAAAGTTAGGTATCCCAGAAAACAAAATAAAAAAATGCGTCCGGGAAGAAAATTTCTGGGGCCCCCCCGGAGAGGAAGGACCTTGCGGTCCGACCACTGAAATTCATTTTAAAAATATTGAACTCTGGAATTTGGTTTTTAATGAGTATTATCAGGCTAAAAATGGAAAACTCACTTTGTTAAAGCAAAAAGGGGTTGATACTGGAATGGGATTGGAAAGGTTAGCCATGGTCTGCCAAGAAAAACCCTCAGTTTATGAGACTGATTTATTTTTGCCAATAATGAAAGAGATTTCCGGGCAAAATGAAAAAGCAAAAAGAATCATTGCTGATCACATTAAGGGTGCTGTTTTTTTAATTT
>DAIPKT010000061.1:0-4213 GCA_036769645.1 bacterium
CATTATTATTAACTAACAAACTATCTGCGGAAACCCAATCTGTCTAAAAAATGGGTCCTTGACACAGTGTAGACCATTTGGGTAATCTTCTTTTTTTGTTGTAATCTCTCCCATTCTTCAAATGGAAATAAACCAGCAAGATTGGGGAAAGAGTTTCTTATAGATTTGAAAAGAAAAAGTTTAAAGGAAGGTATTATTCAACATTATCGATTGCTAGCCAAATTCACAGAAGCGAGATTGAACAGCACTTTAAATAATTCACTATTGAACTCTTTTATGTGTTAGTGGTGTCTTGGATATTTCAACAAAAGAGAGTGGATAAAAAATTGCCCAGATTCTCCGTGGGCAAACGAAATTATTTAAATATAAGGCATGTCTTTTCGAGACATGTCTTTTTTATTTTTAATAAAATTCGTGATAGAATTTTATTAGTGCGGAATACTATACAACTTGAATATAAAAATCCAAAAAAAATTAAAGGCTCTTTTATTTGGAGAGTTAACAGTAAATTTTTATCAAATTCTAATTTAAGAGTTAAATTAGGTACTAATTTAGAAGACCAAAAATTGTTGGAAAAATTAATTAGAAAGTTTGGAAAAGATAAACTTTATTTCACCTCTGGAGATGAAAACAAAAATAAATTTTTTATATGGTTTTCTAGGGTTAAAGAATGGGAAAATCAGAGGGAGGTTAAAATGAAATATAATATTCAACCAATTGAAACATATAAAGATGAAGAAAATGATAATTTAATTGATTTTTTTGATTTTTCAGAAAAATTAAATAAAAAAATTCAACTTAGAATAAATTTCAACTTCGATGTTTATGAGACTCAATTGCAAGTTAATTCAGCTGATCTGAAAGAGTATAATAGAACCTCTTCTTTATACAAAAGATATACAAAGATTGAGAAGTATTTAGAACAAACAGAAGAAATTAAAAAATTAGCAAAAAATATTATTGGTAAAGAAAGAGATTATTTTAAAAGAGCAAGAAAAATCTTCTATTGGATTACAGAGAATATAACTTACAAGTATCCTCCCCAAGAAAGGGGAGTGATACCTACTTTGAAAAATAAATGTGGGGACTGTGGAGAATTTAGTTTTGTATTTATAAGCTTGTGCCGAAGCGTGGGGATACCAGCAAGATTTGTCAGTGGAATGTGGGCAACCCCAATTAAGAAACAGGAGTTTCATGCCTGGGCCGAGTTCTACTTAGAAAATATTGGCTGGATACCTGTTGATTGTTCCGTATCTCAAACATTGAAGATGAAAACAAATAAAGAATTTATTAGATTTTTGGAAAAAATAGAAAACCCCTTAAATCCAGGTTATTATTTTGGAAACTTAGATAATAAAAGAATTATTTTTTCTAAAGGAAACAACATTTTACTTAAAAATTGTCCCAAGAAGTTATCAAAACTTAAAATGATGGAAAACTGCAGAACTCTATTTATGCAACCTAGCTCTATTTACCCTTTTGTTGCTGGAAAAAGAAAAGGTATTTTTATAATTGAAATTAATCCAGAGTTAAATATCTTATAAACTACTTTCATTAAAGATAATGCGTAATAAGGAAAAGAGTTAAAATATGGAATATTTTGAGAGGTTTCCCGAATAAAATTGGCCAAAAATGCCGAAAAAATATCTGAAATCTTATTATGCATTAAGTTTAATATATATTTAATTACAAAAAAGACTAAATTTTATTGCGATCGCAATAAAATTTAGTCTTTTTATGGAGATCTGGAGGCATTTTAAAAAGTTGGATTGGATTTTAATTGTGACCGCCCTTTTATTGGCGGGGATTGGACTGTTATCGATTTATAGTAGTTCCCTGGGAAGGGGAGATTTTTTGAATTTTAAAAAACAGTTGATTTTTTTTGGAATTGGAATTTTTTTAATGTTCTTGACTTCCTTTTTTGATTGGCGGATCTTAAGAGAAAACTCCTATTTAATTTTAGTTCTCTATTTCCTTTGTCTATTTGCCTTAGCTGGGCTCTTTTTTTTTGCCCCAGAAATTAGAGGGGCTAAATCTTGGTATAAAATTGGTCCGATTTCTTTTGATCCAATAGAGTTTACCAAAATAGTTTTAATAATTCTTTTAGCAAAATATTTTTCAATTAGGCATATTGAGATGTATCGGATAAGGCATATTTTAATTTCCGGTCTTTATATTTTTCTTCCCTCTTTTTTAGTCTTCCTTCAGCCTGATCTCGGTTCAGTCTTGATCTTGCTTTCTCTTTGGCTGGGAATTTTAATTATTTCCGGAATAAAAATTGGACACTTTTTGATTTTAATTTTAGTTGGACTCTTATTTTTAACTTTCGGTTGGTCAACGATTTTGGAAGAGTATCAGCGGGAAAGAATTCTAAGTTTTATTCAGCCACAGTTAGCCGATCCCCTAAAAATTGGCTGGAGTCAAAACCAGGCCAAAATTGCTATTGGTTCGGGTGGAATTTTTGGTAAAGGTATTGGCAAGGGTTCTCAAACCCAATATAGATTTTTACCCGAGCCCCAGACCGATTTTATTTTTGCTGTCCTAGCTGAAGAAACCGGATTAATTGGAGTATTGGTTCTTTTATTTTTATTTTCAATTTTAATTTGGCGAATTTTAAAAATTGCTCTTTCCTCTCAAACTAATTTCTCTCGTCTTTTTGCTACTGGTTTTGCTATTCTTTTAATTTCTCAAATTTTTATCAATATCGGTATGAACTTAGGGCTCTTACCAATAATTGGTATTCCTTTACCATTGATTAGTTATGGAGGAAGTAGTCTAATTGCTACTTTTATCGGATTGGGAATTTTGCAAAGCATTAAAACTCATTAGCAGTAATTAGTGTCGGGTACTGATTTTTAAGAGTTCGTTTAGTGATATTTGATAGCCGATAGTTATTCACAGGTTTGGTCTGTCAAAGTAATTTAGAAATTTCATACCCAGGAAATTAAGATTTTGAGCTCCTCGATCTTTAAAATTAGGCATTTGGCTAAAAACAAAGCCTTTAATTGCCCTCTAAGAGCCTCTTTTCCGAATTGAAAATAAAGAGCTTTCTCCAGTGATGGTCAGTTGAAGGTTTCCAATTGGATCTACTTGTGGTTAAAACTGGAATTTTAGTCTCTATTATTTTCTTTAGTCTTTCTGGTAAAAGAGTATAATTGAGATATTTTCCTCTCAGAGAAAGGAATATCTCTTCAGAGATTCTTTCTTCAACCTCAATTCTCTTTTTCTTTCTAACCAAAACTAGCTGTTGGCTTGTTAACTGAAACCATTGATTTTTGTATCTGACCGTAAAGTCATTATTAACATATCTTACTTCCTGGCGCGAGAAGATTTGGTCTAATTTATTCTTTTCAATCTTATTTAATTGGCGATCCAAATTATCCCTCTTTTTAGGAATTAACCAAATTTAGCATTATATTTTGGAATGAATACCTCTTTGATAAATCTATTTGCTTCCTCTAAGCTAAAAATTCAAGCCAATCTCATTTCTCTGACTAATCTATACTGGAGGATAAGAAAGAGATTCTCTATCTTTTCCTTTAGCCTGATGAGAATAAGCATAGACAAGTTCAATATCTAATTGTCTGATTACTCTTTGGAACTGAGTTTTCACTTCCAGCTCATCTATTACTGATTTATGAGTATTTTTGTAAGTAGAAAGCCTATCCAGATAGATTTTTAATGGTTTTCCTTGACTCTCTAAATATTCTTTCCAAAAGCCAAAGACCGGTTTTACTCCCTTATTTAAAACAAACTTTAATCCAATAAATCTTAGAGGTAGAATTTAGCTTTTTCAATAATTTCTGGATTTAATCTCCGATTGCCAACTCTTCCTCTGCCTTTATGGATAATTCCTTTTGCTCCTTCTTTAATTACCCTGGCTTTAATATTCTTGATTTGCCTTACTGATAAATTAAGTTGTTTGGCTGCCTCTCTTCCATTGATTTCTTTTCTTATCAATCTTTTAATTACTTCATACCTTGATAACTCTTTTTGAGTCATAATAATTAGTTCTGCCATAATCCTTCTTAAGATTAGTTAATTTGTTATAATCTGACCTTTCTTAAGAAGATTATGGCAAATTACCTCCAGGTATGAAATTTCTAAATTACTCAACTCTGAAATTATCATATTGCTACGACATATTTTTAAAGAAAAAATGAAGATGATGAGATACATCGGTAACACCCCTAAGATGCTAAAATCTGGTAAA
>DAIPKT010000062.1:0-4194 GCA_036769645.1 bacterium
TTTATCTCCAAGAGAAAAGGTTAAACAGAATCACTAATTATTCAACGCTCTCAAATTATCCAAAATAAAAACTAAGGCTTGATTTTCTATTTTTGTTTTAAATTTCACCTTTAGTTGCTTCGAGGTTGCAATATTAAAAAAATAGACTAAATTGTTTTTCTTGAAAAATCTCCAATTTTGATTTAGAGATAAATAAGAAAAAGATTTCATGGTTATTAATAATTAAAAAACCACAGGGGCGGCAGAATAATGTTCTGCCGCCCGCCATCTACCTAAGTTATGCATCTCCAGAACAGGTACAAAGAAGAGTGGCTTTTTCTGTGGGTGTTTCCACTTCTATAATCTCCATAATATTAATTTACTTTATTAATTAAAATCGACCTTTATTCGAGCCATTCCACAAAGAAGGCGGCTCCTTAATCATTATATAATAACCTTTAATTAATAACTTTAATTAATGGTCAAGTTTTTCGATAGGGCACTCCAACAAGGAAACAAATTAGAGGGGCAACTTTTGGATATTTTAATCCTAAAAATTTACTAAGATCTATATCGTTAAAACCACCAATTTCTACCGCTGCTAAATTTTGTTCAGCACAGTATAAATAAATATTCTGAGCAACATGGCCTGCTTCTAATAATCCATACATATACCCTCGATTAGAATACTTTTGAGTAACTCTTTTGAAATTACATACTATTACTAAAAGTAACGATGCATTTTCTACCATATTTTCACTTCCTGGCATAAATTTGATTACTTCATTGTAATCTGGTATCTTCCTTAATCTAATTATACTACCTTTAACTCTTCGTTTATTAAAGTAATATACTCCAGGTACCACATTTTCTACTTTTCCCCAAATTATGCAATATATATGCAAAGGATAAAGAGCGCCAGCTGAAGGAATCACTCTTTTTAAAATTTTTCCATTATCTATATTGGTTTTTTCAGCTACTCCGTATGCTGTATATAAAAGTTCGGAGAGGGTTTGAAATGATATCATTTTTTCTTTATCAAATTCTCTTATCGTTCTCCTTTTACTAGTCAATTTACAAAAATCAGAATTTTTAGGAAATTGGAGTAATATATATTCTCCGTCGTATTTAAATCCATCAATTTCTTTAACTAGCAATTTTATTTTTTCTTTAGTCAACTTATGGTGAAAAGGAGTTATATTGCTTAAGTATGGATGGAATTGAAAATATATTTCCCGGCTGTCTACTAAAATCTTTTGCGTCATCAGTTGCTTGAGTAATTTAGTTGCTTTTTTAGTACTGTATCCTAAAGAGAAAAGTTTTGAGATAATATTTCTTGTTGTATTTATGCCGTCACACAAAACAAGTATATTAACTAATAAGTTTTTCTCTTTATCCGAAATTTTTTTGAATATTATTTTTTTATATCCCGAAATAATTGTTACATTACCATTTTCCTGAATAAATCCACCGAATAATAATGGCTGGATTGAATCAAATTTAATCATTTGTTTATTAATTATTATCTTAAAAACCTAATTTGTAACTACAACTCAGAAGACACAGAAAAAAAATTTCTACCTGTTTTTAATTTAAGATTTTGTTTTAACCAGCTTTTATGTTCTCTTCGATATCCCGATTTATCGAGAGGGTCAATAAAATAAACAACATTCCCTTTAACGCCCCTAATAACTACATAATGAGTGATATATCCTCTATATTGGATTTCGGCAATCACTGGTCTTCCCATCAAGACTTCATCTATAAGTAATCGTAGATCACAATTTTCAACCACCTCTAATCCCTTTTCTTTTTCCTTGTTAAAGACTTCAAAGAACGAATTCATATACCTTTTCCATAGCTCTTTATCAAAATTAGGTGGTGGGGTGAAAGCGTTGGGGGAAATTTCTAGGAAATATCTAATCTTAAAGCCGTTTTCTCGCATAAACCTTATCATTTGTGCCACATTTCCGAATTCTCCATATTCGTCGCCTTCCCAGTATTTTAAGCCATTGTGTATCTCTAATTCTTTCTCTCTTGTAAGAGGGAATTTTTCGGGCTTAAAAAAATTACAAACCATTAGCAAACAAGCTGCTCCACAACTCGTAGACAAACTTTGCTGGTGGAAAGGGATTTTAAGGAGAAGTTTCCTTCTTCTCAGTTCTCTCATCTTGTCACCTCCTTATCCATATAGTTTTTAAAGGAACTTTTCTATTTTTAGATTATAATCATAGTTTAAATCTTGTCAAGTTGATTTATGAGAGTTTGGTGAATAATACTCTTTTCCACAAAAAAGAGGTGTGAATTGGTATAATGAAAGTGTATGAATCAAACAGTATTATCACAATCTATATCT
Source organism: bacterium (assembly GCA_036769645.1). Classification (GTDB taxonomy): domain Bacteria; phylum Patescibacteriota; class Minisyncoccia; order Minisyncoccales; family DG-74-1; genus DAIPKT01. Next base: position 2,336 of record DAIPKT010000062.1, read on the forward strand.
CTTCCTCTAATTCATACCTCCACCTTTCAGATTATTCCATCTTTTCCAAGATTTCAATGGTTGAACCATCCTAAGGTTATTGAAGTCTTAGAAAGGTTTCTTAAACCACCTCAGAGAGGTAGAAAAGAATATGATAAGGTCTTAATGTTTCGTTGGTTAATCTGGAAGCAGCCAAACCTACTCCAAGAGAAAGGAAAAAGGTGCAGAATATTCAGGATTTAAGAAGAAAATTGGCTTCAAATTGCATCAGATTATTGATTATCATACCAGATTACCTTTAAGACAGCTGGCCACTAGCGGTGCTCGTTCTGACATTATCATTGGTAAAAACTTAATCCGAGGCTCACCTAAGAATTGGCAAGTAAAAGCCTTAACTGCTGATAAGGGCTATGATGGAACTGATTTTGTCAACAAGGTATACCACCGCTGGAAAGGGGTGAAGATAGCTATTCCTTTACCTAAGACAAATCAGGAAACAGTTGGTGCCAGAAGACGAGAAACAACCCTCAATCAGACCCTAAAACCTGCTGAACGCTGTCTTGACCAGGGTCTCATTAACAAGAGAACTGAGATCGAAAGGTACTTCTCTCGGAAAAAGAGGGTTTTTCATCTTGGTGAAGAAAGGACTCGGCATCTCAGGAATTTCCGCGCTAATTGCTACCTTACCTCAATTGCTGAAATTCTTGAGTGGCTGGCCACTCCATCCTTATGGATTCAATTATTCACCAAACTCTACTTAAATTGCTTGACACGAGGGGCTGGGTAAGTATAATGCTAGAATGTCAGTTGGAAAATTAGCCAAAAGGTTAAAGATTTAACACTCTAATTAGCTAAATTCTATGACTGACAATAAAATTCAATATCGTTATCAAATCCTATTGCTTCATCAACAAGGATTAATGGGTTCTGAAAGGAGAGCCAAGAGTTTGGATATTTCTGAGAGATACTTTTTTTAGAATCTTGGATAAGTTTAGAGATTCTGGAAGAAATAGAGTTTAAGGTTTAAATCTCAATCCCCAGGCTCTTAATACTCATTTGGAGTATTTGCTCTCTGATTTAGAAGGATTAGAGATTGCTTATTGGAATATCAGGAATATTCTAATTAGAAACGAAGCCTATATTCCTTTTAAGGAAAAGAAAGATAGGGCTTACAAGAAATTCGGAGCCAGTCATTTTGGAGGATTGGTCTATTTAGATACTTCTGATGGTTATTGGTTAAAGGGTTATCCTCTTTTACATCTAATCTTGAATATAGATGATGCTACCAGAACTATCTTGGCAGGTGGCTTCTCTCAGTCAGATTCAACTCTCAACAATCTGGAAGTAATTAGAGAAACTATTGAAAAATATGGCCTACCAGCCCTCTATTCCAGAGATTCTGATTCAAAGTTCAAATTAGGTTTATCCAGGATTGCTTTCTTAAACATCACTGAGCTACAAAGAAAAAGAGCTGATAGCTGAATTAAAAGGCTAATCCTTACTGACCTTCTTGCTTTAAAACATCTATGAATTCTTGCTATTTGCTAACAGGAGTTGAACTGAATGAGATCATAGGTAACACTTTTATTATTTCAAATCCTGTTTCTTTTGGCAAGATTTTGAATTAAGATGGTTTTAACTTCTCTAAAGATCCAGATTGACTGTTAGAAGGATCTCCCTTCATTTTCATTCCTTTTTGATTATTAGCCAGAAATTTTCCTCCCAAACTAAAAGGAATTTAATTAGGATTATCTTCTCAAATTCATTCAGTTTTGACCATTTAAGGGTCTTAGCTAATCTATCTCATCTTAGGCAGTTTTGTTCTTGAAGATGATGAGATACATCGGTAACACCCCTAAAATGCCAAAATCTGGTAAAAT
>DAIPKT010000063.1:0-4133 GCA_036769645.1 bacterium
CGGGAAAAAAATATATTGTTGAGCAATTAATTAGGCCAACTGGATTATTAGAGCCATCAATTGAAATCAGACCAACCAAAAATCAGGTAAAAGATTTAATTGAAGAAATCAAAAAAAGAGTTGAAAGAAAACAAAGAACCTTAGTTTTAACTTTAACTAAGAGATTAGCTGAAGCTTTAGCTGATTATTTATCAGAGGAAGGAATTTCTTGTCAGTGGCTTCATGCGGAAATAAAAACTTTGGAAAGGCCTCAAATTTTAAAGGATTTAAGGGAAGGAAAATACGATGTTTTGGTGGGAATAAATTTATTAAGAGAAGGTTTGGATTTACCAGAGGTAGCTTTGGTAGCAATTTTAGATGCTGATAAAGAAGGATTTTTGAGGTCAGAGACAACCTTAATTCAGACCATGGGCCGGGCAGCCAGGCATCCAGAAGGTCATTGTATCTTATATGCTGATAAAATTACCAAATCAATGAGGGCAGCGATTGATGAGGTTAGAAGAAGAAGGAAAATTCAAGAAAGATATAATAAAGAGCGAAATATCATTCCCAAACCAATAATTAAACCAATCAGGGATTGGCCTTTTCTTTCCAGGGAAAAAGAAATTAGTTCTGAATTCTGGATGATTCGGGATGAAAAACTCTTAGAACAAGAAATGAAAATAGCTGCCAGAAATTTGGATTTTGAAAGGGCAGCTGAAATCAGAGACTTGATTAAAAAGATCAAAATTAATAAAGAAAAAATGTATGCCAATTACTAAATCGGCTAAAAAAGCCCTCCGCCAAAGTCGGAAACGGAGAATCAGAAATTTAATTTACAAAAAGAAAATAAAACGCCTCTTAAAAGAGGTCAGGACCTTAGTCTCTCAAAAGAAAATTGAGGAGGCAAAAAAACTTTTACCCCAAGTTTATAAAATTTTAGATAAGGCAGCTAAAACTGGAGTAATAAAAGAAAATACGGCAGCCAGAAAAAAATCAAGAATTACAAAATTAATTATTAAATCTCAGCAATAAAAAGATCTAAGGCAGTCTCTGGTTCTATTTTTCCAGTTTTAATCGCTAAGTCTACCTCAAAAATTTTCTGGTAAATTTTTTTTAATTGTTGGAGGGTAAATTTTTGAGTTTGCTGATAACTTTTTTTAACTATAAAGGGATGGAGGTAGCTTTGCCTTAAAATCCGAGCATAGGATGTATTTTTTTCAATTAACTCTTTAATTTCTAAAAGGTTGCGGAATTGAAAGTTAATCATTGAAAGAAGGTATAAAGGTGAATCGCCTTTTTCTAAATGGCGATGGAGTAAAGATAAGGCTTGACTTTTTTTCTTCTGGGCTAAAGAGTCGATAGTTTTAAAGATGTCAGTTTCAATTTTTGGCCTAACTAAAAGTTTAACATCCTTGAGTTTGATTTTCTGGCTATTTTTATAACTAACTAACTTTTTAATCTCGTTGGCCATTTGCCAAAGGTTATTGCCAACCAAATTAATGAGTTCTTCTAAAGCCTGGGGTTCAATCTCTGTTTGGTGGTTGGTGAATTCCTTTTTTGCCCAAGCTTTTAGTTTTTCTCTTTCTAAAAGTCTGAATTCTTGAAATTTTGAATTCTCTTTAAGGAATTTTAAAAAGGGTGTATTTTCAGATAATTCTTTTCTCTCGTAAATTAAAATAATGTTCTCTGATTTAACAAATCTCCTTCCTTCTTTCAAAAGCTTTTCTTTAAAATTTTCATTCGAGAAAATATCTTTTAAAATTATCAATTTTTTTTCAGCGAACATCGGAGAAGTTTCCCATTCATTCTTAAAATCTTGGAAATCTAAATTTTCTCCATCAAAATATTTCAAATTCAATCCACTCTGGTGGATTTTTTTATAATGTTCAATAATCTCATTCAACTTTTGCTGACTCCTATAGGTATCTTGACCATAAAGGAAAATAATCATAATTTTTGACACTTGGGACAAAAATGGGCCGATCTACCAGCTAGTTTTATCTTTTTAATAATTGTGCCACAGCGGCTGCATTTTTCTCCTTCTCGACGATAGACTTTTCTTTCTTGGTCAAAATATCCCTTCTCCCCTGAAATTCTTCGGAAATCAGAAATTGATTCACCACCCAATTCAATTGCCCTGGCTAAAACCTTCCTCATTGCCTGATAGATTTCTTTTAGCTCCTTTTCATTCAGTTTTGAAACATCTTTAAATGGGTGGATCTTTGCCTTCCACAGAATCTCATCTGAATAAATATTGCCAATTCCAGCAATGACTTCCTGGTCCATTAAAACCTGCTTTATTTTTCCTTTTTTCTTTTTTAACAAACACTCTTTAAATTTCTTAAAAGTAAAATCTTCTTCTAATGGTTCTGGACCAAAGGAGCTAAGTTCCTTTTCGAGAGTTTTCTGATCTAAGAGTTCAACTTTGGCGAATTTCCTTAAATCGGAAAGGGCTAACATTTGATTATTATCTAACCAAAGTATTAAGTGTAAAAATCTATTCATCGGATCTTCAGCTAAAGGTCCGGGAATTTTTGCCTGCCATTCCCCTTTCTCTAATTCCCATTTTCCCAAAAGCAAATGGCCAGTTAATTTTTGATGAATTAATAAAAAAAGGTTTCCAGATAAATCAAAAATAATATTTTTTCCTCTTCGCCAAATTTTTTGAATTTTTTTCCCTTTAATTTCTTTTTTAAATTGCTCAAAACTTTTAGGCAATTTGACTATTTTCGGAAAATCTGTCCAAACATCAATAAAGGTCCTCAGAAGGACCTTTTTATTTAAATCGCCAACAGTTGTCTCTACCTCAGGAAGCTCGGGCATAAATTTACTTTAGAGCATTTTTGATCTTCTCGATAATTTCTCCAGGAGTAAAGTGGGCCTTAATTAAATAATCAACTGCTCCCATTTTTAATCCCCTTTCCACATCCTCTCTTTGACCAAGATTGGAGAGAATAATGACGGGAATTTGAGCCAAAACTGGATCTTCTTTCATTTTAGCTAAAACCTCAAAACCATCGATTCCTGGCAAAATTAAATCAAGTAAAACCAAGTCTGGTTTCTCTTCCTTAATCTTTTTCAGCCCCTCCTCCCCATCCACTGCCTGAGAGGTTTCATAGCCTTCCTTAATCAGTTTTTGAATAACTAATTCTCGGAGGAATTTATCATCCTCGATGAAAAGAATGGTTTTTGCCATATTATCTACCAATTTGTTTTACTACTTTATCAATTACTTCTTGGGGATCGAATTCAGTTTTAATTAGCCAATCTTTTGCTCCCAATTCTTGAGCCCGGTCAAGCTCAACTGGTTGACCAGAATTAGAAATGACAATTACCGGAATTTTCTTTAAATCTGGCTCTTTTGCCATCTCCTCCATTACTTCAAATCCTCCCATCTTTGGCATAACGATATCTAATAAAATCAAATCTGGTTTTACTTCCCGCATTACCTTAAGTCCTTCTTCTCCATCTCTGGCAACCGAAACCTCATATCCTTCTTTTTGGAGTTTTCTTTGAAGGAGATCAATTATAATCTCCTCATCTTCAACTAATAAAATTTTTTTTAGCATATTATTATATTTTAGAACTCTTTTAAAAATTCTTCAAATTCCTTTTCCACAGGCAGAGTAAAGTGAAAGGTGGTACCCTTTCCTTCTTCAGATTCAAACCAGATTTTGCCACCATGGGCCTCAATAATGTTTTTGGTAATAAAAAGTCCTAAACCAGAGCCTTCGGTTGCCATTCTTATCACATTAGCCCCTCTAAAAAATTTAGTAAAGACTCTTTCTTGCTGATCTTTAGGGATTCCTATTCCGGTATCCTTTACTGAAAGCTCTATTTCCTTTTTACCAAGTTTTAAAGAAACTGTCACCTCACCACCTGGTTGAGTGTATCTTAGAGCATTATCAATAATATTCTCAATAGCCAGCTTCATTTTTTCAACATCAAGCATTACTTTGGGTAATTTCTTTTTTGGTTTTTTAAATTCGAATTTAATTCCTCTTTTTTCAATCTCTTCTTTGTAAGAATTTATCACAAATTGGCAAATTGCTCCAATATCGCTCAGGATGGGTTTATAAAGAAATCTTCCTTCTTCAATCCTGGTTACATCTAAAAGTTCATTAATTAAAGTAATCATTCTTTCATTTGAA
>DAIPKT010000064.1:0-4079 GCA_036769645.1 bacterium
AGAGAATTAGAAGGGAATATCATCGGATTAAATATCAATGGGATAAAATTTTACCCTTTGAAGAGATTGAAATGGACACCAAGGAGATTGCTGATAAAGATACCCTACCTTTAGAGGTTTATAATCATGTTTTGAATTCAGATTTCATTCCTAAATGGCAATGGTCAGTTGTTGATCCAGTAACCAGAATTAGATTTCTTGCCTGGTCTTACTCTAAAGATTGGTCTTGTGGTCAGGTCTTTGGCAAAATGGTTGTCTGGTGGTTAAGATTGCTTGGTTTTTGGGGAAAGATAATCAATTGGTCAGATGGTGGAACTGAGTTTAATGCTGCTCAATTGGGTGCTTTTGAGAGAACTTGTCAGAACTTCTGTAAGCCATTAGGGGTTGAGAGAAAGTTAATCAGGAAAAGACACCCTGAAGATAATCCCTTTGTTGAGAGATTCCATCAGACAGATGACTATGAATTCTATATTCCTTATCTCTTAAAAGTTAAATCAGAATTAGACTTTATTAAATTAGGAGCCTGGTGGCAGAAGGTTTACAATACTGTGAGGACAAATATGGGTTTAGAAGATATGACGCCCTATCAAAAACTCAAGTCATTAGGTTATACTACTCCTCAAGAATTCTGTTTTTTCCCAACCTTAATTTTAGACCGCCTGGTTAATCTTCCGGAAATACTAAACTCTCCCAAAAGTGTTCAGGAACATCTTGACTATGACCTTTTCGTACTCGTCGGGTACATAGGGTAGGATTGAGAGTTATCCATTGGCTAAATAGAAAAAGAGAGGGTGAGAATTAAAGAAAAAACTTGAACATTTACTCTTTACTGGAACTTAGACAGAGAGAGCTTTGAATTAAAGAAAACTCCCTTCAGATTGATAAAAGAGAAATCTCAGATCTTTGATCTAGCTATAGCTAACTTTCAATCCTTCATCTTATTAGATAAAATGAAAACCCTATAGCCAGATTACTCCAAAAAAGTCTCCCCTATGTTGCCGAGGAGCTCAGCCGCGGCCAAGTGGGAGGACAAAGAATGAGTTGAAGTCCTGGGTTTTAATAATTTTTTTAATTTTTCCAAAGAATCCTCTAAATCTTTTGAGGAACCAGCAGGAAAGTCAGTTCGGCCATGTCCATCGGCTTAATGGGAAGTTGACTAATTTCCTTTAAAATATTTTGGTAAAAAAGAGAGAAAATTTTATTGGTTGACAATCTCTTACCACCAGCTCAACCCTGAAAGAGTAAGCCAAGGTTTTAAAAGAAACGGGGCAAAGGAAATTATTGGAGTTTAGCGCTAAATCAGGAGAAGACCACCTTCCGAATATTTAAGGTAGAACCTTAAACCAAATAAAAAACGGCCAGGTCGGATTTTAAGTTAGCGGAGGGTGCAGGACTCGAACCTGCAAGGGATTGCTCCCGCCAGTTTTCAAAACTGGTGCATTACCATTCTGCCAACCCTCCAAATTTGGCGGAGGAGGTGGGACTCGAACCCACAAGAGCGCTTTTTACGCGCTCTACGGTTTAGCAAACCGCTTCCTTACCAATTCGGAGCACTCCTCCAAGTCTTCAAATTTAGTATAACCAATTTTAAATATTCCATCAAGAGAACTTTTCAATTACAAATTTCACCATGGTGAAATTTGTCATCATCAAATTTTAAAGAATTTTCTTAAAAATTTATCATTTTCTAATTTTGTTACTTCTAAAACTTGAATCTGTTTTTTGCTCAATCCTAGGAATTCTCTTAAAAGTTCTATTTCTTCTTTGCACTCAAAAGCGTGAATCCAAACACTTTTTTGAAGAGGATAAAAACCGAACTCTTTTAATTTTCTCCTCAAAAAATCTCGAATCATTCTTGAAGTAGCTGGAATATCAAAAATAACTAATCTATATTTTTTATCCCATTTTTTAGGCCTTTTAATTTCTAAATCATCTATTTGATATTTGCCGGCTAGCTTTTTTCCCTCTTTGGTAAGACAAATCTTTATATCATAACCCTCTCTTTTCAATTCAATCAAACCTTTTCTTTTTAGATAATTAAAAGTAGAAGTAAATTTTCTTTTTTTAATTTTTAGTTTTCCCATTCTCCTCATTAAATTCAAAACAAAATAAGGCGAAGAGGCGGCAATATAAACAGCTCCAGTTAAAAGTAAATACTTCAAGATTTCTTTTGAATAATATTTAGCTTTTATTTTAGTAATTTTCTTCATTTGATTACAAAATTCACCATGGTGAATTTTGTGATTTTTAAAAATTATAGCAGAAATAGTTAATTGAAGCAAGTTAAAATAAAATGTTGATTTCTTCAAAAAGTTATGTCAAAATAAAGTTGGCGCTCGTAGTTCAAGGGATTAGAATGCGGCCCTGCGGAGGCTGAGGTTGCACGTTCGAATCGTGCCGAGCGCACAATTTCATGAATCTCTCTACTCCTATTGAAAATATTCCCCGGATTGGACCTCAATATCAAAAAAAATTAAAAAAATTGGGAATTAAAACTGTCAGAGACCTTCTTTTTCACTTTCCCCATCGCTATGAGGATTTTTCAAATTTGATTCCTATTTCTGAGGTTAAATTAGGAGAAATTGTCTCTCTTCAGGGAAAAATTTCGGAAATAGGAAATACTAGAACTTGGAAAAAAAGAATGATTTTAACCCAGGCTATAGTTGAGGATAAGTCTGGAGCAATAAAGGTAATTTGGTTTAATCAACCTTATTTAATAAATGTCTTGAAAGAAGGAGATTTTGTTTGTTTAGCTGGAAAGATAGCCCTCTGGGAAGACGGAATCTATTTAAGCAGCCCAGCCTATGAGAAAATTTCAAATTTTAAATTTCAAATCTCAAATCTAACTCATACTGGAAGATTGGTTCCGGTTTATCCTGAGACCGAAGGGCTTTCTTCAAGATGGTTAAGAATTATTATTAGATCGCTCTTAGTTCAATTGAAAAATAAAATTAGAGATCCTTTGCCAGAGAAAATTAGAATCAGGCATCAATTATTACCAATTGAAAAAGCCCTCTGGCAGATTCATTTTCCTGATTCAATAAAGTTGGCAAAAAAAGCCAGAGAAAGATTTTCTTTTGAGGAACTTTTTACAATTCAAATTTTGATTTTAAGAGAGAGATTGAAATTAGCTAAAGAAAAAGCAGTTAAAATTCCTTTAAAGTTGGATTTAATTAGAGACTTTGTTAAAAAATTACCCTTTAAATTAACTAATGCCCAGAAGAAAGCCAGCTGGCAGATTTTAAAAGACTTAGAAAAAGAAAGGCCAATGAACCGGTTATTAGAAGGAGATGTTGGTTCAGGAAAAACAGTGGTGGCAACCCTGGCTGCCCTTAATGTGGCTAAATCTGGTTATCAGGTTGCCTTTATGGCTCCGACTGAAATTTTAGCCAAACAGCATTTCAAGACCTTTTCCGAACTCTTAAAGGATTTTAATTTAAAAATTGGCCTTTTAACGGCAGAAGGAGCTAAACTCCTTTTCTCCACTTCTTTTCCTAAAAGCCAGGCTATTTCGCGTAAAAAATTTCTTCAAAAATTGGCCAGGGGAAAAATTGATCTTTTAATCGGGACTCAGGCCTTAATTCAGGAGTCAGTCAAATTTGGAAATTTAGCCTTAGTAATCTTAGATGAACAGCACCGATTTGGGGTCGAGCAAAGAGCAAAGCTTTGTCAGCAAAAGGACTACATTCCCCATTTACTTTCAATGACCGCTACTCCCATTCCCAGAACCTTATCCTTAACTATTTATGGTGATTTAGATTTATCTTTACTTGATGAACTGCCCAAGGGAAGGAAAAAAATTGTTACCAAAGTTATTCCGCCTGAAAAAAGAAGGGAGGCCTATGATTTTATTAGAAAAGAGGTGAAAGATGGAAGACAGGTTTTTGTCATCTGCCCAAGGATTGAAAAGGGAGAAAAAAGTCTAACCTGGGCTGAGGCTAAGGCAGTCAAAGAGGAATACGAAAAGTTATCGAAAATAATTTTTCCTGATTTGAGAATAGGAATGCTTCATGGAAGAATGAAACCAGAAGAAAAGGAAAAAATAATGAGAGAATTTAAAAATAAAAAAATTGATCTTT
>DAIPKT010000065.1:0-4056 GCA_036769645.1 bacterium
CTTTTTTGGATTTTTGGTGTAGTATTGCAGTATAAGAAAAGGAATATCACTGATATTCTAATTCTACTACTACGATAAAAGCTATCTCAAGTATCAACCAAAATCTAAGGAGGTTAAGAAAAACCAAGGGCTTATCACAAGAAAGATTGGCGCGGTTAGCCAATGTTGCCAACAATACAATTGTTAAAATTGAAGCGGGAAAAAACAAGAACCCAACACTTGATACCCTCAAGAAAATCGCAAAAGCGCTTGAAGTAAGTGTCGATGAATTAATTGGTTAAAGAAAGTATGAATCAAGAAATAAAAAAAGTAACCAAAGTTGAGGAATTAAAATATTTTCCATTTAAGACTTTCCGAGAGTTTAAAAAATCTTACCTTGAAGGAATTGCACAGCCTGGTGTTGATCGTGGTGTTGCTCTTAATTGGGCCCAAAATGGTATTTATTCCTCAGGATGGTTGAGAACACAGGTCCTATTCTTAGCATTTTTGCCTTTCATCGCTGCAATCGGTTTTATAATTTATGCGATTATAAGTAAAAGTTGGTTTTTACTTCTTACTTTACCCGTTTTACTAATTGCTTTTTTTATTTTTCATCCAAGTTCAGCTATGATATTTGGAATTATTAGGAGTGGATTTATTTTTTTAACTTTCGCTGGTTTAGCGTGGGGATTAATAAATGAAATTCCTTGGCTTGTTGCACTTACGCTTACCCTTACAATAATTTGGTATGCTCAGCGCAGTATTTATCGCAAGGCAGTTAATGGACTTATTCACGCAGTAATGGAACATGAAGATTTACTTTGTCTTTTGTGGCAGGGGCGGGCTTTAAACATTAGTTTTTATAATGGAAATAGTTATTGGGCTGATTGGAAAATAGAAAATGGTAAAAGTATTCATTATGATGAAAAATAAATCATGTTAGTACTGGGGATAATCTTATTTATTTTAGGTTTTATTATTTTCCAGTGGAGCGCGAATGCACTTAGTAAATCTTTTATAGAAAGACCGCTTATTTTTGCTAACCCAATTGCAATTATTATAATCCATCTACTGTGGGTCGGATTACTTATAAGTGGTTTAATACTAATGTGGCGAGTCAATCCGGTAATTGTGGGCGTTATTGTGGGGGGTTATCTTGTTTTATGGGTAATCGGATATTTTATGGGAAGCGAGAAAGAAAGTATAAAAAGAATATTTAGAATTTATAAACAACTAAACATTTTTCGTCCTCAAGCCACAGAGGAAGAAATTTTAAAAGAAGCTGCGCGAGTATATTTTCAAAGACTGCGCTGGGACGAATATAGAATTAATCATATTCTACAACTCATTTTTGAAGAAAAAACTGGCACCGGGGTTAAAAATATAAAAGATTTAATAAAATCCATTTTAATTTTTGAAAGACCGAGAGATGATTTATGGAGTAATTATAGCTTCGAATCCTTTGTGAAGAGCATGAAGCAGTATGAAAAAAGAGATAAACTTATAGATGAAATTTATAAAAAAGAATTAGAACAAAAGACAGTCGTTACAGAAAGACCAGTATTATCAGAACAAACATTGAAACGAATGGAACAAATCGGGTTAAATCCAGACGAGATGTCGAACGAACAATTAGCGGCAATCGAAGGTTTAGAAAAACCAGAAAAAGGTCATTGGCTTGCCAAAATATTTACTTATGCCTCGTATGTGTTATTCATATTAGCTATAATTTCATTACTGACATTGGCTTGGCAATATCTTCTTATCTATCTCATTACCGGACTTATTTTGGGATATATTGGATATTTAATTCAAACTCGAATAACAGGAAAGCAATTTGTGGAAGCTAGTATTAAAAAATTTGCTAGAGATAGAATAATAGATAAAGGGGAAATTTTCCATTGCTTTAATTGTGGAACTAAAATTAAAAAAGGCGCCAGTTTTTGTTCTCAATGCGGTGAAAAAGTATAATCCGTCCAAATTATGAAAACTGGTTGCTTTAACAAGTTAAGTAATAATAAAACTAAACATGAATTACATAAAACAACTTTATAGTGGGAGAATTAATCGCAAAAATTATGCCTTGGGCTTGTTATTCGCTATCGTGGCTTTTGGATTATTATTTACAATACTTATCTTTTGGGGTACATTTTTACACGGAGTTTTAACTATTATTTTGTATATTACATTTATTACTTTTGTTTTCTCTCTTCATGTTAGGCAACTTCATGATCGTGGAGACAGCGGGTGGGGAGCATTATTTCTCTTAATTCCAATATTTAACCTTGTGTTTTTTGCCTTGTTGCTTTTTGAAAAAGGTGAGGAAAAAGAAAATGAATTCGGAAATATAGTTCCAAGAGATGCTAAATTTTTCGATGTTATTTTCAAGCGATAAAAAGCATGATTTGCCCAAATTGCAAAAAAAGAATAGCGAAAGGCGATAAATTTTGCGGTTATTGTGGTTATAAATTGAAAACAGAAGATATCGAGTTCTCTACTTGGCCCCGGCCTAAAGAATCTGAATTTTTTGCTAAACCATCACCTGAAGAATTTACTCCCGAAAAGGAACCTTTAAATTATGCTGGTTTTTGGATTCGATTTGGAGCTTATTTAATAGATAATGTAATTATATTAATTATATCTGTTTTATTTGTAGTCTATTTTTTCGGTGGAATATTTTGGGAAGAGTATTTAGATCAGTTAATCAGTATATTAGCAATTATAATTTATCATACACTTTTTCTCTCAATTTATTCATCGACACCTGGAAAAATACTATATGGCCTTGAGGTAATTGATGCAAATACAAAAGAAAAAATACAATTTGGTAAAGCACTGGGACGAAGTTTATCTTATATAATTTCCTCCCTCATTTTTGGCTTAGGTTTTTTAGCAATCGCTATTGATAAAGAAAAACATCGGGGATGGCATGACAAAATAGCCAAAACTTTAGTCATTAAGAAGAAGAAAAAATCTTTAACTTTACCCATAATCCTTTCAATAATTTCAATTGTGATAATTGGTGTTCTCTTCTGGTATTCGGAAAGTGAGTACAAATACCCGTTTGAAGAACTTTTTACTAGCAAAGAATCGACTTATATTTTAAACACTCTACAAAACGAGATATATCAACAAACACCAAATTTCCAATCGTTACTAAAAGGGCAAGATAAAGTTCTTGATTTATCAAAAGAAATTCTCACAAAAACAACTACAAGCGAGAGAAAAACAGCAGAACAAATATTTGAGAATTACAGTAAGGCAGTTGTTACAATTGGCATTGAAGACTGGTATGGAGACTTTGGTTTTGCTAGCGGTTTTCTTATTAGCCCCACAGGATTACTCGTTACAAATTATCATGTAGTTGAAGATGCAAGTAAGATAGCGGTAGCTCTAATAAATAAAAAAATAGATATATATGAAATTTCTTCTGTGATTGTCACTGACCTCTATAAAGATATTGCAATTTTAAGAATTCGCGGACAAAATTTACCATATGTAACTTTAGGAGATTCAGACTTAATGAAAGTAGGGCAAAAAGTTTTTGCGATTGGTAATCCGGCGGGATTTACTAATACTATTTCCGATGGAATAATTAGTCAGATTAGAGAATTGAGCGAAGGAGTTAAATTATTTCAAACAACGGTTCCAATTTCTATGGGTAGTAGTGGTGGTGCTTTGTTTAATGAAATAGGTGAAGTAATAGGGATTATAAATACGACTTTTTTATGGGGACAAAATATAAATTTTGCAGTACCAATCAATTATGTGAAAGATTTAATTGGCTTGACTCAAAACATTTCTGGAGGAAAAGTAGATGAAACTTCTAATTTAATTTTCTGTAATGACACATATTGGCAACCTTGCCCAATTGGTCAAAAATTTCATTGTCCCAAAAAAGGCAATCCATTTTGCTGTCCTGGTACGATTCTTAACGATGAATGCTGTACCGGTATAGTATGTAATAATAAATGTTGGGCACCATGTGAAGTTGGATATAAATTTTATTGTCCTCCGAAAGGCGATCCATACTGCGAACCACTATTTTGATAAAAATTTTGTCCACCTTCGGTGGAC
>DAIPKT010000066.1:0-4049 GCA_036769645.1 bacterium
CCCACCCTGCTACTCACTATTTCTTAGTTTCTTAGGGGCGCAGGTAGGTAAAGTTGAAAAAATAGGGGAATTCTTTACTGGCTCTCATACAGAAAATTTAGGTTTGGACAACCCCCCTACCCCTCCGATTTGATTTTTGAAAGATATTACTTACCTGCCGCGCAAAACTTTGGTAAAAAGCCAAAAGTCCAACGATGGGGGCTTTATTATTTTAACCATTCTTACAAGAACAGAACGAGTTTTAATTTCGGTCTCGGTCTCTTTTATTTAAAACCTCATCCAGAATTAATTTTTCTGCTACAGAGTTAGTGCAAAATTTGATTTCTGGCCTTATTTTAATATTTTATAAAAAAGATAATGCGTAATAAGGTAAGGGAAGATAGAATTTCCCCTTTCCCCAGATTTTAGACTCTGGAAGAGATTATTTCTTCGCTAGTAAGGGTAGAAATAGGTAGAGGAATAAGATTTTCCTTATTATGCAGTTGAAAGTATGTAAGAAGCTCTGGTTAAGAACTATACTCATACTGATTTAATCAACTCATAAAATGAACCATAGGGGCGTTCTAAGAATAATTTTTGATCAATTCTTACAAAGTTCCATTTTGTTTTTGTTAGCTTTGAAACATCTCTACACCATTGCTTCGCTCTTTCGTCTTTTTGGGGGACATCAACATCAACTAAGCCTTTTGTCTCAACTAAATAAAATCCTTTCTTTTTCGTTTTCACAATAAAATCAGGAAAATATAATCTTAATTGGCCACTTGTCGATCTATATTCTAAACAAAATCCAATTTTCGGTATCGCTTTTATAAATGAAGTCACATCATCTGCCGAATCCAAAAATTCAGCAAAGCTAACCTCTAGCTCGTTATCACACGGCACGTAATTAAAGATCGTTTTATTAGCAGGATAAACCAATCTTGACCAAGGAAAAGGTTTTGTGTTTTTGAGATTGATTTTGGTTATTAACTTTGGCTTTTCTGACTTAAAAGTTATTTTCCTTAATTTTTCAACAAATAAATTGATTAAAAACTCTTCAGTTGGAGACTCGCTCAACACATACAAAACTCTTTGATCCTCTAATTTTACCTTCTTTTTGAAAAGTCTATTTTTCACATAATTTTTAACAATTGGGTAAAGAATTGAGAAATTTGTAGTTACAGGTAGCTTTAACTCTTTCAATATCTTTTGAGTGTAGTAAGAGATAACAGATTTTGTGTCTTGAGGAACTGGTAATACCCATTGCCTCTCTATCACTTTATAACCCTTCAGCATATCAACGGCTATGTAAGGAGTTTTGATAACTTTCTTTCCGAGTAAAAAATTACCTTTTTTAAATAAGGAGGGTTTTATTTTCTTAATATCTAATTCCTTTCTTTCAATTCTCGGTGAGATTATTGGAATTTGAAAATTAAATTGAAGTTTAGCCTCGTCAACAAATATAGTAGTAACATTTACAGGTTCAGAAACATCAAAGGTACCAAATTTAATTTTTTCTTCTTTCTCTAATTTCTTTAATATTTCAGTTAGGCCTGGAGGACCAATAACTTCTAGCATATTGATCAGATTTTTCGCATTCCCAACTGGTTGGTCAGTAAACATCTTTCTCAATCCTCTTCCAATAACTTGTTCGGGTAAAACTTTTCGTTTTGAAGTGTAAGACCTCAACCCAACAATAACGGTTACGTTTCTTACATCCCAACCCTCATTAAGCATAAGCACACTGACAATAGCCTCGTATGGATTTTTCTTTTCATCTGGCTCATCTATATTTTTTGCTATTTCTCGGACCTTATTAATTAATTCTTTTTGTGGGAGGCCTTTAAGAAAATCGCTTGTTCCTCCGATTACTTCTCCCTGTAGATTTGTGTGGATTAATAAAGTTCTTCTTTTTAGATCTGGAACTGAATTTAAATACTCATAAATATCATCTGCTGAGTCAGTATTCTCACACATGATAAACAATATCGGTCTTTTCTCTACCTTTTTTAATTTTTGTCTATATTCTCTCCATCTTCTTACTCCTGCATCTATCCAAGCTCGAAATTTTTCATGGGCCTTTATTGAAGCAATTTCCCTTGCCCTACCAACTTTTCCTTTCAAAGGTCTCTTGAGAATATTCATCTCGATTGCTTCTTTTAAGGTAAAATCAACAATAATCCAAGGGAATAAAGCCCCTGTTTCTGTTTTTGGAGTAGCTGAAAAATCCAATTCCATATTTATCCCCAAACCTTGGGTCCTTTGGAGGTCTTCTTGAAGTTTTAAAAGAATTTTTTTCCAAGCCTTTTCTACATGATAAATATGATGAGCTTCGTCCTTAAGAATCATTATATTTGGACACAAAGAAAGAACTTGTTTAATCCTGTTTTCTTCTCTCAGTCTATCTCGTATAACTTCTTCTCCGAGCCCTAAAATTTCCTCAATTTCTTTACCCCTTTTCTCTCGCTCCTGTAATTGTTGAATGTTCGTTAGAAATAAAACAGTTTCGGGTATAAGATTAATCGGATCTTCTCTTAAAATCACTCTTAGCTCGAACTCGTCTTCCCATTCACTTGGAATAAATGGATATTTTGTAAATATCATTCCATTTTCAAAATCCCTTTTTAATCTCTCATAGACGATTACATTTGGAGAAATTAATAAAAATTTAGAAGTAAAATCTTTTTTGTTTTCTTTTAAATGATTAAAATAACTCCAAACTACAGCAAAAGCCATAACAAAAGTTTTTCCGCTTCCAGGTGCCATTTTAAAGGCATATAAAGGATATTTATCGAACTCAGGGTGATACATCCCAATTGGTCCAGAACCAAAATCTTGAGCTAATTCTATAAACCTTCTTTTCTTCAGAACTTCATAAGTATAAATCAAGCTCTCTATCGCTTCCCTTTGGCAAAACCAAAACTGAAAAAGCTCATTGTTATTAAACAAATGGTCTTCTTCAAACCAAAATTGTAAAAGCCTTTTTGTGGTCTCGGAGACTCCTGGGTAGCCTTGAGATCTCCATGAAAAAACGGCCTCTCTCAACTTATTAACTAGATAGGCCTTGCTCGGTTCTCTTTGTTTTGGATGTAAAATATCTGCTGGGTTCATTTTATTTCAACTTTAAGAACTTTATTTGTATCATTTCCAAAAACATCAACAACTTTTACCATAATTTTCTTTGCTCCAGGTTTATCATATTTGTGGTTTGCTTCTAATTCTACTTTCGGCTCTTTTTTTGTTCTGAAAGACTGCCATTGATTGTGGAAAGTATCTTTTTTGTAATCCCAATCAACCGCCCAGTAATCAATTAAATCAGAAAAATTCTTTATTTTATTTTTTATTTCATCTAACTCTCTCGACGGTGGCAATTGAAAATCAATCAGTCTAACACTTATCTCCCTCCCTCTAATCTTTGGCTTTACCTCTAAGTAAGCTACCTCATGAAATCTTATATGTGGTAAGACTTCTTTTTCTATTACCTGTTCAGGGATTTTCAAAAGTTTTAAATCAAAGCCTGTTAAAGCTGATTTTATTTCATTTATGGAAGGAATTTGAATTAATCTTAAATCAACTCCATTCTTCTTTGCTAATTCTTTTGCCAATTCATTTACTTCATAAGCCCATTCCCATCCTAAAACATCAGCCTTATTAAAACCATTAGCTCTACATTCTAAAATAACCTTTTTCACCTCATCCATTGTCACTGGAGCATTTAAAGAAGAAACATGAACTATTCTGTCGCCTTTCTTCCCGTGTATGTATTTAAAGCCTGTGATAGATTGAGCTTGGTAGAGTTTAAGAATAAAAGAAAGGTAGTCTTCTAATTTTTCTTCCCAATAAATAGTTTCATAATTCCCGACATTCCAAATTTCAAATGGCCTTGCTAGCTTTCCATAATTTTTCTTTTTCTCATCTAATAAATCTTTTGAGTTATGAATATCCATTAACCTTTTTCTCGTGAGATGGATTGCAAATTTTGATAAATCAGAGCCGATCCATCTTCTACCAAGTTTTTCAGCGACTGCTAAAGTAGTACCCGAACCAGAGAAAAAGTCCGCTACAATATC
>DAIPKT010000067.1:0-4042 GCA_036769645.1 bacterium
ATAAGGTAGCCAATTTAAGAAAAGAGACAGGTTTTGGTAAAAGAAGAATAGCCAGAGATTTAGCTCTACCAGAAGGAAGAGTCAGAAACATTCTCTCTAGGTTGAAAATTCCCACTAAGAGATAGCGGTCTTTCTCCGGTAAAAGAAGGAAATCTTATGATTTAGAAAAGATAGCTCCTTTTGAAGAATTAGAGATGGAGGTTAAGGAAATCTTGGATAAAATAAGAACCTTTGGCCTGTTAGGTAAAATTCATATTCAACATGACAGAAGTAAAGAGTTTTCTGCCTTTGCAAGAAAAATCCTTCAAAAGGGCTCAACAATGCTTTTTTTGATCTTTTAGGGGTGACTAGATCCTTAATTAGGAAAAGACATGCTGAAGATAATGCTTATGTAGAAAGGTCTCACCGGACAGATGATGAAGAGTTCTATGCCCAGAAAGGATTAGAGATGAAAACTCTAAAGAGGAGATTAGAATTGTTATCAGAATGGATTTTAAGATTCAAACCTTTTCCTCAATTCCTAAATTACAATCTACTTTATTTCAGTCAGATTTTAAATTGCAGAACCAATACCCTTTCAGTCAGATTTTAGCATGTTAAATACGTCCTTCATAAAAAACAAAGTTTTTTGCTCCTTTTTGCCTTTCAATACTCTTTTCAAAAATCCTATTTTTTCCAAAATCTCAAAATCTTTTTTTTAAGTTAGAAAAATTTATTTCCATATATCTTAAAATATCACTTTTTTTAATCTCTTTCAAAATGATAAGAAAAACAATAAAAATCAATAAAATCCACTGTTGCTTAATATTTATGCCATGGCACAAATATTAAGAAATAAGAAATAAAATTTATATCTTAAAGAATTTTCTTAAAGGAGTATCATTATCAATTTTTTCTACCAAAAGTACTTGGACCTGTTTTTTATTGAGCCCAAAAAATTTTCTTAATAATTCTATTTCTTCTTTACAATCAAAAGCATGAACCCAAACACTTTTTTGAAGAGGGTAAAAACCCAATTCTTTTAATTTTCTTCGAAAAGCATTCCTTTTCATTCTGGCTTCCTGGGGAATATCAAAAATAACTAATCGATATTTTTTATCCCATTTTTTAGGCCTTTTAATTTCTAAATCATCTATTTGATATTTCCCTGCCCTCTTTTTTCCTTCTTTTGTCAGAGCAATACAAACATCATGATTAACTTTTTTAATCTCCAATAAACCTCTTCTTCTTAAATAATTAAAGGCATTGGTAGCTTGTTTTTTACTAACTTTTTTTGATTTAGAAATATTTCGGATTAAATGGAGAACAAAATGGGGAGAAGAGGTAGCTACATAAATAGCTCCAGCCAAAAGCAAGTATTTCAAAATTTCTTTAGAATAATAAACCAATTTTATCTTCTTTATTTTTTTCATATCCGCTATATTTTCTTACATTTAATGCCATGGCATTATTTGTAAGATAAGGGGATTTTACATTTTTTCTGGGGTGGAAATTCCCATTAAATCAAGGGTATTTTTTAAAATAATTTTTACCGCCAAAATCAATCTTACTCTCGCTTGAGTGAGGTTCTTATTTTGGGAAATTACCCGACAATCTCGATAAAATTGATGGAAAATAGTGGCTAAATCTATAGCATATTGAGGAATTCTCTGAACCTGATAATCTTTTGCCGTATCTTCAACAATTTCAGGAAACCTAATTAACTGCTTAATAAGCTCTAATTCGCTTGGATGGCTTAATAATTTTAATATTTTTTCATTTTTAATTTTGATTTTTGATTTTTGATTTTTGATTTTTGATTTTCTGAGGATACTGCCTATTCGGGCATAAGCATATTGGATATAATAAACCGGATTTTTCTCCGACTGCTCTTTAGCTAACTCCAAATCAAATTCCATCTGGCTATCTAAAGATTTTGTTAGATATAAAAATCTAGCCACATCAAGACCAACTTCCTTAATCAAATCTTCAAGAGTAACAGTTTCTCCTTTTCTTTTTGAGATTTTTCCTCTTTTTAATCTGACTACCTGAGAAATTAAAATATCTAAGTCGCCTCTATATCCTAACATTTTAGCCGCCGCTTTTATTTTTGAAACATGGCCCTGATGGTCAGCACCCCAGATATTGATAATTCTTTGAAAACCTCTTTTAAATTTATCCCGATGATAGGCAATATCTGAAAGCAAATAAGTGGGTTCACCACCCTCAGCCGGGCTTCTAATCACAACCCAATCTTGGGAAGCGCCAAATTCTGAAGTCTTAATCCACCAGGCTCCTTCCTTTTGATAAACAAAATTTTTCTTTTTCAGCCATTTAAAAATTTTCTCTACTTTGTTTCTTTTATACAAATCTTCTTCTGAAACCCAATTGTCAAATTTAATCTTTAATTTCTTTTCAATAAAATTTTTAATGTCTTTTTGGACTTCTTGAGCTAATAAATGGCCAGCTTCACCTTCATTTTTAGACTTTTTAATTTCTTCTTTTAAATTTTCAATTTTCCCTTTCAAATAATCATTTAAGTAAGTAATTCCCTTTCCTAAAGCAGTCTTTCCTAAAATTCTTATTTGGGTATTTACTTTGGCATCATTGATATAATATTCTCGAGCAACTTTGAAACTTGCTTTTTCTAAAATATTAGCTAAACAATCCCCAAAAAAGGCTCCCCGTCCATTGCCGATGTGAAGGGGCCCAGTTGGATTGGCTGAAATAAACTCAACTTGAACCTTTTGCCCTCGGTCAATTTTTAATTGACCGAACTTTTCACCTTGTTTTAAAATCTCCCCAACCTGTTTTTGTAAATATTCTTTTGAAAGAAAAAAATTAATAAATCCTGGCTGGGCAATTTCAATCTTTTCAAAAATTTTGGATTTTGAAATTTGGATTTTGGATTTTAATATTTCTGCTATTTCCATCGGATCTTTTTTAACCTCTTTAGCCATTACCATCGCCAGATTTGTGCTATAGTCGCCATGAATTTTCTCTTCCGGATGCTCAATCTGAATTTCAGGGATTTTGAAGGTCGGAAGGACCTTCTCTTTTTGAAATCCCTTTACTGATTTTTGAATTAAATTCATTATTTTTTGCCGGATCATATTTTTAGTTTATCTCATTTTTTGCTAAAATGGAAGAAATGAAAATTCTGGCTGAGAACAAAAAGGCTTATTATAATTATCAAATCCTGGAGAAGTTTGAGGCCGGGCTTTCTTTGATTGGTCAAGAAGTAAAATCAATAAAGTCAAGGGGAGTAAGTTTGGCTAGTTCCTATGTGATAATTCGGGATGAAGAGGTTTTTTGGATCGGCGCAAAAATTCCTCCTTATCAGCCAAAAAATATCTCAGCCGATTATAATTCTGAGAGGTCAAGAAAGCTCCTTTTGAAAAAAACAGAGATTAAATATCTCATTGGTAAATCAAAGCAAAAGGGCTTGACTTTGATCCCTTTGAGGTTATATACTAAAGAAGGGAAGATAAAGCTTGAATTTGCTATTGCTAAAGGAAAGAAAAAATTTGACAAAAGAGAGTTAATTAAAAAACGAGAAGCAAAAAGAGAGATAGAAAGAGCTTTAAAAAGGGGGCGATTAGTTTAGACGGAAATTTGGACAAGATAGGCAAGTCGAGTATTCTAGAATCTCGTAAAACTTCCAGAATTAATAAGTGCCAACTTATCAAATCAACCTGCTTTAGCCTACGCTTAAAGCAGCATCTGCTCTGCCAATTCTCGATAGGTGGAGTTGGGTGTGATAACATCGAGATAGATAGCTCATTTTCGGTCTAGAAAGCTATCAAACTCAAATAGACCAAAAAGTAGGAAGGTTTTGCCCAATTTAAACCCTCCACTAAATCTCAAATTGGGATAAACTCCTCCTACGCCGAAAGGCTACGGAGGATCCTCCGAAACTTTATGTGAAGGAGGATTGTAGATCTATCTTTGGAAGAATTTCCGGATGCGAGTTCATAACTCGCCGCCTCCACAAAAATTAAAAATTTCTTCTGATTAAAAAGCCTTTAGTCAACAATCAAATAAGGGCTTCTCAGGTGAGAGT
>DAIPKT010000068.1:0-3906 GCA_036769645.1 bacterium
TCCGCGTTTCTTCGCTAATATTTTGAAGAGAGTGGAGTTCTTCCTTGGTAAACCAACAAACTGCTTGATGTTCTTCTTTGTTGATTTTTACTATTTGTTGTGGATCGCGAAGATGGACAAGAAAGTTAATTTGAGTGGTGTCACGAACTTCGGTAGGAGTTTCAATGGTATACTCAAATACTGAAATTGGCCGTTCCAAAATAACCGATAGTCCTGTTTCTTCTTTAACCTCTCGAACAAGTGCTTCTTCACTTGTTTCATCAAAATTGCGTTTTCCACTGGGGAATTCCCAAATTCCGGGAAGAACATCTTCATCCTCTCTTCGTTGGAGAAGTAATACCGATTGTTCTCTAATAATTACTCCAGCAACTACAATCTGGAAGAAACGTGGAACTTCTCGTTCGTGGTTCATATTAACTACCTCCTTTGTTAACGAAGCTACTAAATATTGTAGTAAATTATTCCTAAATTGTCAAAGGTTCGAAGTTGATTTTTTATCTTTATCAAAATTTTCTTTTTTCTTCAAATTTAAAGCGAGTCCGCCCGAAGGGCGGGCGAGCGAAAAGATTTTAGCCACCCCGCCGTCAGGCGGGGCTTTGCCCCGCCTGCCTCGTTTTTTTATTTCTTTTTCAGAGATTTCTTGTCTTTGATTTGTGAATTAGATTTGGTAAAATAATGGTGAAAGTTTGTTGAGGTTTAATTCCAGCAGCAAAATTTGAAAAAAATTGTTAGAATATTCAAAAAGATTTAGGTGGAAGATTTTGAACTTCGCTTGGCCTAAAAGAAGAGAAAAACAAAAACAAACAAAAACAAAAAAACAAAGCGAAGCAAAATATGTTTAAGGTAGAACCTTAAACATTGGTGATTTTTAAAATCTCGGGCTGAAAGGGCCGATTTTTTGTTGTAAAATAGAAATAATGAAAGAAAAAGAGATTATTAAAAAAATTCTTGAATTGAATAAATTTAAGGATTCAAATCCAGTTCAAAAAGAAGCTCTTGAAAAGGGAGTCTTAGAAGGGAAAAATTTGGTGGTGGCCAGTCTAACTTCCAGTGGAAAGACTTTAATTGCTGAAATGGCTGGATTGAATATTGCTCTGAATGAGAAAAAGAAAATGGTTTACCTTTGTCCCTTGGTGGCTTTGGCCAGGGAAAAATACGAAGATTTCAAAAGAAAATATGAAAAATTGGGAATTAGAATTGCCTTAAGTGTTGGAGCTTATGATTCGGCTGATCCCTGGCTTCAAAATTATCAATATATTATTAGTTCCAATGAAAAATTAGATTCATTGGTCAGACATGGTGCTCCCTGGCTAAATCAAGTTGGGCTGATTGTCGCTGATGAGATTCATTTACTAAATGATATCTCTAGAGGACCAACCCTGGAAATTTTATTAACTTTGCTTAGGCAGCTTTTACCCAGGGCTCAAATTTTAGCCCTGAGCGCCACTATTAAAAATGCTCAGGAAATTGCCAGATGGTTAAAGGCTGAGGTTATCAAATCAAATTGGCGACCGGTTAAACTCTATTATGGAATTTTTGTGGGAAATAAAATCAAGGTCTTTGGAAAGAAAATCTATAACTTGAGAAAAGGCTTTCCTCCCGAAGAGTCAATTGCCGAAGATACCCTTTTGATGAAAAAACAAGTTATCTTTTTTCTTTCCACCAGAAGAAATACTGAAGCTTTGGCTGAGAGAATGGCAAAGATAGTTCCTGCCTATTTAGATTTCAGAGAAAAGATTGAATTGGAAAAAGTGGCTAAAAAAATTGAAAAGGCTTTGGAAAGCCCAACTTCTCAGTGTCAAAAATTAGCTCAATGTGTTAGGAATGGAGTAGCCTTTTATCATGCTGGCCTGGTCTATTCTCAAAAAGCCTTGATTGAAGAGGTTTATAAAAAAAGAATTCTTAAAGTAATAACTTCAACTACCGCCTTAGCTTATGGAGTTAATCTGCCCAATTTTCGGGCAGTAGTCAGGGATATAAAAAGATATTCTCCAGGCCTAGGATCAATTTATCTTCCAATTTTGGAAGTCCAACAGATGTTTGGCCGATCAGGAAGGCCCCAATTTGATCAGTGGGGGGAAGGAATCTTGATTGCTAAGAATAAAAAGGAAGAGAGAGAATTAAAAGAACATTATATTAAGGGAGAATTAGAAGAGATTACCAGTAAAATTTCAGAGGAATCAGCCTTGAGAATGCATACCTTAGCTTTAATTTCCAGTCGATTTTGTAATAGTGAAAGAGAACTGATGGAATTTTTCTCAAAGACCTTTTTTGGTTCAAGGTTCGGAAGTACAATTTTGATTTATGAGAAAGTTAAAAAAATCTTAGAATTTCTAGAAGATTGTCAATTCATAAAGTCAATGGAAATAATGACCAATGATGAAAGCGAAATTCGATTTTTACCAACAAAATTAGGAAAGAGAATTTCTGAATTATATATTGATCCCTTAACTGCTTTTCAATTCATTGAGGGAATGAAAATTGCTTTTTCCGGCTTTAATGATTTCACTTTGCTCCATCTTCTGACAACCTCAACTGAAATGAAACCAGCTCTGAATTTGAGGGCCAAAGATTTACCAGGAATTGAAGAGGCCATTGCCAAAAATGAGGAAATTTTTTTAATTCCCCTTCCCGATCCCTTTGATGAAGAATATGAGGAATTTTTAAGGGAAATTAAATTGGCCCTTTCTCTTTTCTCTTGGCTAAATGAAGCAAGGGAAGAAGAGATTTTGAAAAATTTTGGAATGACTCCGGGAGAACTTCATTCAAGATTGGAGATTTTAGATTGGCTATGTTATTCCCTGTCTGAAATAGGAAAAATTATTAGACTGCCAAGAGAAATAAAAAGGGAGATAAAAAAATTGAGAGTACGTTTGAATTATGGAATTAAAGAAGAGTTATTATCATTAGTTAGGTTAAAAGGAATTGGTAGAATAAGGGCAAGATTGCTTTTTGATGCCGGGATAGACAAAATCTCAAAATTAAAAAAGAAATCTCTTCAAGAGATTTCAAAAATTTTAAAAAGTTTTGCCATTGCTAAAAAAATCAAAAAGCAACTGGAATGAAAAATAACCTTTTTAAAATTTTGACCATTTCTTAGCTAGTTCATCTCGCCGAGGCTTATAAATCACTTCATAAAAATATCTCTGGGAAAGTAATACTCCTTGGTCATAAGCCCTAACAATTTTTAAGGCCTCTTTCCAGGCTTTTTGAAACTTTCCTTCAAACTTCTCCTCAATTTGCTTTTTAAAATCCTCAACTTTCTGGAGTTCATTTCCAATGGTAAAGACTCTTTTTCCTCCAATTCTAACACAATAGGCTATCTCATCTCCAATTCTCTCTATTCCAAAAGTCTTTTCAATTTTCTTTCTTTCAGCTGGCTTAAAAATTTCTCTGGGCAGGATGATTTTTGCCAATGGAGGCCTGATTATTTTAAATCCTCTCTTGGCTGCTGCATAAAAAATAGCTCTGTTTAATCCAAAACTTTTTGCTTCTTCAAGAGAAAATCCGAGGGTTTTGGCCCTGGCTGCTTGTAAGGTGGCCATGACTTGGAATCTCCCGACCATGCATTTAAAATTTTATTTTTTTCCAATAATGGCTGGCAATTGGTGCTTCTGGTGAAATTTGGTATTTAGAATTTAACTCTTTGATAATTATCCCTTCATAACCTTTTTTAGCTGGACCCAGAGAGTATTTCTTCAATGCCTGCTTTAAATTTTTTAATTTTTGGGATGGTAAAAGAGTGAAAGGTTCCCTCAATTTCAATTTTTCCAAAATTTTTCTCCTTTCTTTCAGCGATTTTCCTCCAACAAATCTCCCTTTATAAAATATCAGATCGAAAACAAAAATCAAGGGTTTGGCTTTTCCAGTTCTTCTGATTACCGAAGGAATTCCTCTCCTTCCCTT
>DAIPKT010000069.1:0-1734 GCA_036769645.1 bacterium
GTCCGCAGGTAAAATCAAAGATTTCCCAGATCTTAACCAGAGCAGTCTTAAAATAGCCATCATAATAGACTTTTTTTCCTCCTCTCTCCTTCCTTAAGTTTAATTTTAAAGTTCATCTTCTTGATGACATACTTTCTGACCAGTCTTCCGGCAATACTCATTTAGAATCTGACCCTTCTCTTTTTTACTTTTGTTTTTAAATACCTTTCCCTTAATATCTTAAGGTATTGGTTTCTTGCTTGCATACTCATCCTAGAGGTAAAATGAGATTAGATTTTAATTAATTTAACCTTTATCCCATTTTACCTCAAACATTTCGGTGTCATTTTATATTGCAGAACCAATACCCCTCCGGTGTCATTTTACACTGCACAATTCGCTAGCTTCCTGAGAAATATTATAAACTAAAATTTTGGCTTCTTTTTCTTTACCAACTCTCAATTCTAAATCTAGAGCTGAAAGATTAGCCCCAACTCCAATAGCTAAAACTAAATTAAAAGAAAAGAGGAAAAAATTAAAATTATTAAAATCTTAAATTTCATTATTGAGAATATACCGGACCCCTTTCTTTACAAGAAAGATGTCCGACCGCCAAAGACTACAACCCGCCCACCACCCTCCCAGCCGGAGGCTGGGCCCCTCACTAACTTTTCACTCCCAAAGGCGACTTATTTCGCTCGTGCTCGCCTTTGCTCGTGACTTATTGACCTGAAATTGCTCAGAAAGTTAAATTGCCTTCTTTAATTCCAAAAACTTTCCAATCCTTAGGAATGCTCAATCCAACTAAAACATTTTTCTTTTTCTCTGAACCAACATTAATTATTGTGCTAAAATCTGGCCAGGTCAAGTTATCTAAAGTAAGATTTCCTTTAAAAATTTGGTCGCCTTTAACAATTCCTTCAAGATAAATTCTGACATTGCCCTCATTAGTAATTAAAATTTGATCACTGGCCTGGGCATCGGGAAGCAATTTTCCAAAGTCAATTTGATTTTTTGAAAGGGAGAAGGCAATTTCGGGAATTAGAGGGGAAATTATCTCAACCTTTAAGGCAACATCTTTGCCAATCCCTTTACCAACCGATAATTTTAATTGATTACTTCTAATATAACCTGATTTTTCAGTAAAAACTTGATAAATTCTAGGAATATTAATGACTAAATTGGCCGCGCCATTATTATTAGTAATAAAAGTCAAATTATCGACATTAGATAGTAGCCCCAGCTAAAGGCCTCAAAAAATCTTCAAAATATTCTACTTTTGCTTCGACATTACTTCCTGGCTCAACTTGTTGCTTTTTTAAAGTTAATCTTGTTGGCTTCCATCCCTATTCACCAAAATACCACAAAACTTCATCTCTTGGTTCTAAGATATAATCAGCTGCTCCAATCCAAGGCATTTTAAAATTAACAAAATAGAGCCAACCAATCATTCCATAAGCTTCCTCATTATTTATTCTTTTTAAATAAGGTCCCCAACTTGTTTGCTCAATAAAATAGCTATAGCCACAAATTTCTGAACCATTTTCAACAATATCCAAGGCAGTTTTTGCCTTTACATTAGCATCACAAATTTGATTTTCTTTTCCCTCAATTCTGAGATGATGTAATCGATTAACCGGATAATAATTTTCAGTTAGGGCAATTACGGCATAGGTAGTCAAAATTGGATAACCTTTATCTTCAGAGGCAATCCATTTGAAAGAGCCATCTGATCTTTGGAGAGATTTTAAGTGG
>DAIPKT010000069.1:1834-3781 GCA_036769645.1 bacterium
AGTCAGAGCTAAAATTGTCTTTTCATAATCAGTTGCCAAATTACCACTGACAGTTTTTAAATGATTTAAATCTAAATCTTTTTCACCGGCTGAAACTAAGGCCATTGTTATCCAAGGGTCGGCTATTTGGTTCTTAAGATAGGAAATAGCCTTTTGAATTTCTGTTTCTTGGCCAGAAAGTTTTGGAAAAATGACTAAACTAAGGAGGCTAAAGATTAAAATACTAATAATTAATTTTTTCATTGAGAGTTTTTCAAATTTAAAACCACTCTCTTGGAGTGGTTAAATTATTTTAAATTAAAATAATCTTTTTCCTTAGGCTCGAAGAGAAAAAGTAAGATTTATTAGAGACAGGTCAGTCTTCGGGCTTCACCGCTGTGGCCCAGCGCCGGGATCTAACCGGACTTTCCTGACTTAGCTGCCTCTTTTTAATGTTTATTTATTTTAGCTAGCCTTAAGACATTTTCAAGAATTAATCTGGGGGAAACTCTTTTTTCTATTTTTTCCTCATTTTCTTCTTCCCATTCCTGCCAAACTTTTTTATAAACCTGATGAACTCCCTGGGAATATTTATCTATCTCTTCATTGATATCTTCAAATAAGGTTTGAGCTCCGGGATGGGTTGGATAGGGATGGCAAATTTTATAAATATTTCTAATTGCCCAGGGATTATCAATTAAAGGACAGGGTAAATATAAATTTTTATTAAATGGTTGGCGGGCTCGAATTTCTTTAAAAAGTTGGCAATTTAATGCCTCTTTTAAAGTAGTATTTTTTATATTTACCTGGGCAAAATGGGTAAAAATACAAGGTTCAACATCACCAAAATTATTAATATGGCAATAGTATTTTGCCGAAATGCAGCCACCAACAAAAGGGGCATCATTCCAAAAGTCAATAATAAATATTGGATAATTTGATTTAATATAATCTCTTCTCTGGCGCATGAAATTTCTTTGTTCTGGAGTTGGCATCAATTCAGTGTTTTTATCACCACAGACTGGCATATAAAGGAAATGCCAACCAATTAAGGCTCCCTTTTCAATCATCAATTTTATGAATTGATCACTCATTACTTCTTCAACATTTTTTCTGGTAACACAAACTGAATAGCCAAAGGGAACTCCATATTTTCTTAAAATATCCATGGCCTGCATTGTTTTTTCAAAAATTCCCTTTCCCCTCCTATTATCAGTTTTTTCTTTGAATCCTTCGATACTAAATTGGACAAGAACATTACCACAATCAACTAATTTTTGGGCAATCTCTTCGTTGATTAACGTAGAATTTGTATAAACCTGAAAATAACAATCAGAATGTTTTTTGTAAAGATCGAAAAGATCCTTCCTCAAAAATGGTTCCCCTCCCAAAATTGTGAAAATCAAAACCTTCATTTCCTTTCCTTCTTTTAAAACTCGATCAATTATCTCAAAAGGTAGATCGTCTTTCTTTTGATAATTTTTTGCATAACATCCTAGACAATTTAAATTACATCTCATTGTTGGGGAAATCAAAACAGAATAAAGAGTAGGCAAACCCTGATTTATTAATTTTCTTCTTATTTTCTCATTTTCAATCAATCCTTTAAGAACAAAGTTTTCCAAAAATTTTTCCTGACAATTTTTGTTGACAATCTGGGTAAATCTTTTGATTAAACCAAAAATTTGTTCAACATTATGTATTCTTCGACGCTCAATTTCCGAAACAATTTTTCCAATTAACCTATTCCTAATTCTCTGAGGAATTTTTGGCAAAAATTGAAAAACTTTTTTAATTGCCAGCTTCTTCAAATTTTCCTTCAGAGGCATATTAGAAAATTTTATTTTAACCAAAACCCTTTGTCAAGAACGCGTATTAACGGATGGAAAATGTAAGTGAAATGGTATTGGTTAAAGGATTTAAAAAGTAGCAGATAGATTGAGAAATCTTGGAGAGATTTCTTTTTCT
>DAIPKT010000070.1:0-3727 GCA_036769645.1 bacterium
AAATATACTTTTTTAAAATTAATTGGAAAATCAAAATTAGACTTCAAAGATGTTTTCCTTCCCTGGAAAGATTCCAGTGGTAAAATATTGATTCAGCGTTACTTTCATTGTTTTACCCAAAGGGAACTGGAAGATTTGATAAAAAGAGTCGGGTTTAAAATAAAAGAGATTTGGTCTGAGGGTAAAGATGAAAGAGCTAATATTTATATTGTAGCAGAAAAGTAAAGCCATAATTTAATAGATAGGCCAGACCCTTTTGTCCCTATAGCTTAACGGATAAAGCGCAACCCTCCGGAGGTTGAGATCTCCGTTCGAGTCGGAGTGGGGGCACAGAACTCTGCCTAGCCAACTTCAAGTTGTGGATAAAGGGGCTTGACAAGGAGTTTCAATAAAATATTATTAAATTGAGGGGGTGCGAGATTTAATTCTCTAAGGACATAGTATTTATTGAAGGAGGTTAAAGTAGCTGCCTGGATAGGTCCGACTCCAGCGATTCGATTTAACCAAATTCAGTAAGGCTACCCCCCTCACTAAAAATGGGAAAGAAATTTTTCCCATTTTTAGTTTGACAATTTTTTGCTATACTAAACTATATGAAATATAAAATTGTTATTTCTGGTGCTGCTCAAATTAGCCATTGTTGTAAAGAGATTGAAGAATTATCTAAAGAGGTTGGTCGGGAAATTGCTCGCCAAAATTGCATTTTAGTTACTGGAGCGACCACCGGAGTTCCTTATTTTGCTGCTCAAGGTTGCAAGGAAGCCGGAGGCTTTAATGTTGGTTTCTCTCCAGCTCCTTCTGAATCTGCTCATTTGAAAACCTACAAACTTCCAGTTGACCCTTTTGATGTGATGATTTACACTGGAGCTGATTATGTGGGAAGAAATATAATTATGACAAAGTCAGCCGATGGGGTAATTATTATTTGTGGAAGAATGGGCACTTTGCATGAGTTTGCCACCGCCTTTGAAATTCAAAAGCCAATTGGGGTTTTAGAGGGTTCTGGAGGAACAGCTGACAAAATAAGAGAGATTGCTACCGGTCCCTATCGAGGAGTGAAAAAAATCATTTATGAAAAAGAGCCTCAAAAATTGGTTAAAAAATTAATTGAGCTAATTAAAAAAGAGAAAAAATTAAATCAAAAATACCAAAGGTCGAAAATTTAACTGTTTAAGATAGAATCTTAAACATCATTAATCTTAAAATTTATGGCAGAAGTTTCCCCTCCTGAAGAAGGAAAGTTAATTGGCAAAGTCACCCATTATTTTTCAAAAATTGGGGTAGCAGTGATTGAATTATCAGATACTTTAAAAGTCGGCGATACCATTCGAATTGTGGGAGGAGTGACTGATTTTAATCAGACTGTTGAGTCAATGGAGATTGAGCATGAAAAGGTGAAGGAAGCTAAGAAAGGAGATTCAGTTGGGTTAAAAGTTAGCCAAAAAGTTAGGGAAGGATATAAAGTCTATAAGATATAATAATCGCGAATATTCACTAATCTACTACTAATTTTGGCAAATAGATTAGTGAAATTCGGAGAAATTAGTGAAATATGGATATGGAAATAATTTCCCAGCTAATTTTAGCTGCTTTTTTGGGCGCTTTGATTGGTCTGGAAAGAGAAATAAAAAGAAAAGAGGCTGGACTTCAAACTTATAGCCTAGTTGCTTTGGGTACTTGTCTTTTTACGATTATCTCTTTTGAGTTATTCAACCTCTTTCTTTTCAAATCCGGTCTTAGCTTTGATCCTTCAAGAATAATCCAGGCTATTGCCATTGGAATTGGTTTTATTGGAGCGGGAGTAATTTTTCGCCAACCATCAGGGATTATCGGTTTGACTACTGCTGCTGGTTTATGGACAACAGCTGCCATTGGGATTGCTGTTGGAGTTAAACTTTATTTTCTGGCTTTCTTTACCACCTTTTTAGCCCTTTTTATTTTGGCTGGATTTGGGTTATTAGAAGAAAAATTTTTTAAGGAATGACTTAAACTATGACAATGAGGAGATAGTATTTTGGCCCTAGTCAAAAAACATCGTCATCCTCGTTATTTATGAGATTTATTGCTGATTTTCATTTGCATTCAAAATACTCTCGGGCTACTAGCCAAGAGATGAATTTGGAAAATCTTGATAAGTGGGCAAAGATAAAAGGAATTAAAGTTTTAGGAACAAGTGACTTCACCCATTCAGAATGGTTTAAAAATTTAAAGGAAAAATTAGAGCCAGCTGAACCTGGCCTTTTTAAGCTTAGGGGGAGTCAGCCAGTTGGATATCCTGAAAGTGAAACCCGTTTTATTTTAACTACTGAAGTTAGCTGTGTTTATCCAAAAAGAGGCCGCTTGCGAAAAATTCACCTCATTTTATTTTCTTCCTCCTTTGAAACTTGTGAGAAAATCAATACCCATTTGGCCTGGATTGGCAATTTAAAAGCTGATGGAAGACCAATTTTGGGATTGGAGGCAAAAGAATTGGTAAAGATTGTTTTAAATATCTCGGAAGATTGCTTAATAGTACCATCACATTGTCTTACTCCCTGGTTCGGTATCTTCGGTTCAAAGTCTGGTTTTGATTCAATTGAGGAGTGTTTTGAAGAATATTCTAAATATATTTTTGCCTTAGAAACAGGACTCTCGGCTGACCCTGGATTAATTTGGCGAATTCCAGATGGCCGAAAAGTTACCTTAATCTCCTGTAGTGATGCCCATAGTCCTTTACGTATTGGCCGAGAGGCAAATGTTTTTGATACTGAAATTAGCTATTTCGCAATTATCGAGGCGATAAAATCAAAAAATCCTCAAAAATTTTTATACACCATTGAATTCTTCCCCCAAGAAGGAAAATATCATTATGATGGCCACCGCCTTTGTGGAATTAGTTTATCACCTCAAGAGTCAAAAAAATCTGGAAATATCTGTCCTAACTGTGGGAAGCCCTTAACAATTGGAGTTTTAAATAGGGTTGAAGAATTGGCTGATAGGCCAGATGGTTTTAAACCAGAAAATGCTATTCCTTTTAAAAGCCTCATTCCTTTAGAAGAAATTATTGCCGATGCCTTGGGGACAATGATTGGAACAAAACAAGTTGAAGAAGAATATAAAAATCTAATTGAAAAATTTGATAATGAGTTTAATGTCTTAATTGATGTCTCTCGTTCAGAATTGGAAGCAGTTAGCCTACCCGAAATTGCCGAGGGAATAATGAGAGTAAGAGAGGGCAAAGTGAATATCGAGCCAGGCTATGATGGGGTCTATGGAAAAATCAGAATCTTCTCAAAAGGGGAGCAAAGAACAGTCTCAAGACAAAAAACCTTATTTTAAGTTGACTTTTTAAGGAAGATATTATGGCTAAAGAACAATTTTAATCAGATTATTCCCTTACCATTGGGAGGAGAATGGCCAGGATTTTTAATTAAGAGTTGATGATTGAAGAGTTATTTATGAAGTAGAAGAATCAAAGCGAAAAATTACAATCCACCACATTAAGGGACGAGCAAAAATCATATTAAAAGGAATTCTGGAATAATATGAAAATTGGTATTCCCCGAGCTTTAATTTATTGGAAAAGGCCATATTTTTGGGAAAGTTTTTTTAAAGAACTCGGTTTTGAAGTTTTGGTTTCTCCCCCCACGAATAAAGAGATTGTTGAGATGGGAGTGAAGGTTTCTGATCCGGAAACCTGTTTTTCGAATAAAGTTTATTGGGGACATTTGTTATGGCTTGATGGAAA
>DAIPKT010000071.1:0-3541 GCA_036769645.1 bacterium
ATTTTAATGAATAGCGCAAGAAATACAAGGATCGTAAACTCTAATTAAAGACCTGATTTTTCTTTTTTTCTCTTTTTCTGAAAGTTTTAAAATTTCTGGTAAAAGGATTTTCAAATCTTCTTCTAAATTGGCTAAAAACTGAGCAGTTGGTGTGATGATGTTGCAATTGAAGATTCGACCATTTTTGTCAATTTCATAATAATGGAAAAGGGTTCCCCGCGGGGCTTCAAGAGCTGAAAGTCCGCTTGATGGCTTTAAGATAATTTCTCTTTTTTCTTCTTTAAAATCTTTTTTTAAAATTTCTTTAATCAAATCTTGACAAACCTCTAAAAAGTGGGAAACTTCAATTATTTGAGAAAATAAATTGAAATAATTATTTCGGAAAAATTTCTCCTCGGTTATTCCTTGCTTTTTTTGAAAATCTTTGAAGCTTTCCCTTGCCAAAGGAGCTAAAAATTCCCCATTATTTTTTATTCTGGCAATTGCTCCCAACATATAAGGCTTCCCTTCAAATTTTACCCTCTTTACTGGTGGCAATTTCAAATCCTCTTCAATCTTTGTGGAATAAAAATCACCAATGGTCATTTTTTCTTTGCCAATTTTTACAATCTTTTCCAGATAAAAAGGGAAATCATTTTTTGAAAAAACTGAAGCAAAAAGAGTTTCCCTTTCTAAAATTGGGTAATCAATTTTTTTGAACTTCTCAATTAAAATTTTTAATCCTTTAATAACCGGGAAGAAATTTTCTAAAATTTCCCTCAATTTTTCTTTTTCTGGAAATTTTGAAAACCCGCCAACTATTGGAGTCATTGGATGAACTTCTCTTCCGCCAACAATTTTTATAATCTTTAGGGCTAAATCCCTAATTTTTAAGGCAGCTTTTGCCTCTTTAGGAAATTTTTTCATCAAATCGAGATCATTTTCAATATTAAAAAAATCTGGCAGAGAAAGGAAAAATAAATGCAAAGTGTGGCTATGGATAATATTGGCGGCTAAAAGTAATTTCCTAAGTAATACCGTATTTTCTGAAACTTTAATATCTAGGGCTTTTTCTAAGGCAGTAGAGGCTGCCAAAATATGAGGCACTGGACAAATTCCACAAATCCTGGAAACAATCATTGGAACTTCCTGAACTTTTCTCCCAATTAAAATTCCTTCAATTTGTCTTAAACCTAAAAGAGTCTGAAATTTCAATTCCTCAATTTTTCCTGTCTTTGTCACTCTTGCCCAAAATCCCGCCTCCCCCTCAATCTTATGAATATGGGGAATAGTAATTTTCATATTGTTTTTTAAAATTTAACGAATAGCGGACGTTACTTTTGATACAGTTTTGTCGAATTCAAATCAAAAAAATCAACCAATTAGTTGATTTTAATTTAATTTTTATAAAAAGTCATTTGATTTTTAACTTTATATAAATTTTGTTCATTCTTTAATAGTTAATGAGACGGCCTCTCTCTGTAGCTTTCTCTGGATTCCACCATTCCTTTGCTAAATGATTTTTAACAAAATTAAAAAATTCCCAAACAACATCTTTATCAATTGGTTTTAACCTCCTTTCAGCTGCTTTTTGTCTCCTTAAAACAAAAATTTCATCTATTTGAGTATGCTTTGGATTTACAGTTACGTCTAAAGCATTAGTCTCTGTAAGTACTAAATAAAGCGCATAGGGATTTCCTCTCTTTAATCTTTCAGCAGCGTAAGAAGCTCCGTCAAGCATTGTTTTATCTAAATAAGTTTTACATTCTATTGCCACAATGGGAACGAGTATCGTTTTCTTGACTTTATTTATCATTTTCCGGTTTGAAGAAAAAATACAAAATATTTCCTTTCCTATAGCAAAATCTTGATTTTTAACTTTTATATCTACTCCTGGGTCTTTTTCCCAATATTTAATACTCCTTGGTGAAAAACTCATGTCGGCATAGGCTTTTGCTGGTCCTAAAATTATTCTTTTATTTTTAAATATTGGAGTATCTTTAAATAGGTAATAAAGAAATTCTTCTATCACTGTGGCATGAAGCTTCGATTGAAAAGTAAAACCATATTTTCTTCCCTTTTCTTTTCTGAATTTAGGTTGGTCTATAAAATTCTTGTAATCATTAAGTAATTTTACTTTTCTGTAAATATCTTTACGAGAAATACCTTTTATTTTCTCATTTTCCTTCCGCCATTCCTTATATTTTTGATTAATTGCTTGTAATAATTGAATATTCTTGCTATTTTTTTCTGTTTTCAATTTCCTCTCGATATTTTTTCCGTGAATATAAGGGTCTATATTTTAAAGAAGTTTTAATTGTTGTTCATATTCTTTAATTCGTTTTTTAGCAGTTTCACAATACTGAACAGAAATATCAATTCCAATATATTTCCTGTTTAATTTCCTTGCTACTAATGTAGTAGTTCCTGCTCCGTTAAAAGGATCTAATACTATATCGTCTATATAACTAAATAATTTAATTAAACGAAATGGAATCTCTTCAGGAAACATTGCAGGATGTCCAAACTCTTTCATTCGTATTTCCGGCGCTATATCCCATTTTTTTGTTGTCCATTTTTTGAATTCATCCCCGGTAATATCAATATTTTCTTTTTTACCATTTTTATTTTGGGTTCCTTTACAAAAAACTTCTATGAATTCCCAGGTAGTTTTAAAATAGGGCATACTTGGAGATTTCCAAGAACCCCAAGAAGTATATTTAGCATTATAAGTATGTTTGTCCCATAAAATTTCACATTTGAATAAAAATCCTAATTTTCTGAATTGCTCTGAGAAAATATGATGAGTAGGAATATAGCTTGAATGTAAAGGTTGGATATTTACGCAAATTCGCCCTCCCTTCTTTAAGATTCTATAACATTCTTTCCATACTTTAAACATTTTTTTAAAATACTCCTTGAAATTTATCTCATCGAGATGAGTATCGTATGGCATCCCAAAATTATAAGGCGGAGAGGTAATAATTAAATCAATGCTATTATCAGGCATTTTTTTCATTGTTTTTAAACAATCGCCACAGATGATTTTATTAATAAATTTATCGATAGAAGATCTTATCATAATTTATTTTATTTTATTTTATTTTATTTTAAATTTTAACTTTGTCAATTTTTTCTGAAAAATCAGGTCGGTGGAAGGAAAAATACTAATTTTAAATTGTTTTTAACTTTTCAATGTCATCTTTAATTCCGAAGATTTCTAATTTTTCTTCGACTTCTTCTTTTTTAGCTGATTTCTCTAAAACTTTCAAAAAACCTTTAACTTTTGCTCCTTTAAAAATTCCCCGACAGCCTAAACAAGGCATTTTATTTTTTGGACAAATAGCCTGGCAACCAGCCAGAGTGATTAAACCGAGGCAAATTTCTTTTTTAGCCAAGAAACATTCTAAAGTTCCCCGAAGCTGACATTCACTACAAACTGGTTTTTGGCAAATCTGAGGAATTTTTCCTTCAATTAAATCCTTGGCAAATTTTAAAAACTCATTACCTGAAATTGGACAACCAGGAATTGTAAAATCAACTTTGACAAAATTATCAATTT
>DAIPKT010000072.1:0-3509 GCA_036769645.1 bacterium
TATCTTTTCTGCTTTTTGTCTCATTTCAGCTTCTTGTTGAGCTATTTTTTCTGTATTTTTACTCTCAAACCCCTCTCTTGGATAGCCAATCTTTCTGCTCCCTTTCTTCTTTTTGCTTCCTCATGAGTAGCTTTAATCAGGTAATAACCGAAAATACAAAAGAGAATAAAAAAAGCAGTCGTTAAAATTCTCAAGTTACTACTCATTGGCATCAAAAAAGGGAATGTTAATAAAATTATTCCCATCACTCCCATCAAATAATTTTTTCTGGTTTAAGGTCGGGTTTTAAATCCTGATTTATTGGTAAAATTTCTTTTAATTTCTTGAATTTTTATCCATTTTCTTATTAGGCATTATCTTCAATTATTTATTTTAAAAACTCTCCAACCAAAGGTAAAATTATTCCTACTATATATTTAAAGTTGGTTAAATTTTTCCTAAAATCTTTTTAATTTTCTCGACGCTCTCGGGATTGGCTAAAGTGGAAAGGTCGCCAAGTTCTTCTCCCGTAAACAATCTTCTTAAAATTCGGCGCATAATTTTTCCGCTTCGGGTTTTTGGTAAATCTTCGACCAAATAAACTTCTTTGGGCAAGGCAATGGGACCTATTTCTTTTCTGACCTGATTTATAACTTCTTTTTTAATTTCTTCAATTGGCTTTTTTATTTCTTTTAGAGTAATGAAAACCGCTGGCACTTCGCCTTTTATTTCATCAGGAATCCCGACCACTGCACACTCGGTAACTTCTGGCAATTTATTAATGGCTGCTTCCAATTCTCCAGTAGTTAATCTGTGGCCAGCCACTTTAATCACATCATCAACTCTACCGGCAACCCTTATTAAGCCATTTTTATCTTTGAAAGCTCCATCAGAAGTAAAATAAATTTCCTTTCCATATTGGCTCCAATAAGTTTCTAAATATTTTTTTGGATCTTTGTAAATTCCTCTCAACAATCCTGGGGCAAAAGGCGGAAGGATAACTAAATTTCCTGTTTTTCCTGGCGGACAGGATTTTCCTTTTCCATCCAAAATATCAATTTTTATTCCTGGCAAGGGCAATCCCACAAAAGCCGGTCTAAAAGGACCAATTCCTGGCAGAGAAGTGATTAAAATTCCACCGGTCTCTGTCTGCCACCAGGTATCAACAATAGGACATCTTTCGTTTCCAACATTTTTGAAATACCAAAGCCAGGCATCTTCATCTATTGGTTCCCCAACCGAACCCAAAAGCCTTAAACTCTCAAATTTATATTTTTTCAGAATCTCAGCCCCATATCTTTCAAACATCCTAATGGCTGTCGGAGCAGTATAAAAAATTGTTACTTTATGTTTTTCAATAATCTGAGCCCACCTCTCAGCGCTTGGCCAATCAGGAGCTCCTTCAAAAATAAGTGTTGTCACCCCGTTAAGTAAGGGCGAGTAGCAGCCATATGTGTGACTTGTAATCCAACCGATATCAGCCGTGCAATTATGAACCACCATATTTTCTAGTGCATAAGAATTTGATTTTGTTTTTAAATTCAAAACCAATCCACTATAATAAGAAACCTCTTTTTTCTTTATCGGAAAGAAAATTAAATCGGTAGTAATTATTGCTCTCTGCCAAGTATAAGTCTTTACTGGATCTTTTATTTTTAGGAAAGAATATAATTTCTTTATAGACTCACCAGTGATAGTTAATTCCCAGGCATCATGTCGAGATTGAATTTTTCTTCCTACTTGCTTCTTTCTAATTTTTTCTGCGGGTAAATATGCAATACCAACTACTATACTAAGTTTATTAAGAATTAATTTTAATTGGTAAGCAAGGAATCGAGAGGTTGTTGTAAATCTAATCATCCTCCTCTCTTTAGAAGAACAACCGTCACCTCTCCAATAACCTTTAATAAATTCCCAAAGTAAATCTTTCTTTAGAGTTAACATCCAGTGAG
Source organism: bacterium (assembly GCA_036769645.1). Classification (GTDB taxonomy): domain Bacteria; phylum Patescibacteriota; class Minisyncoccia; order Minisyncoccales; family DG-74-1; genus DAIPKT01. Next base: position 1,932 of record DAIPKT010000072.1, read on the forward strand.
GAAGGTGTTTTTTATAAGCAGGGTGGCCAAAGAGTTGAGCAAAGAATTCAGCCAAAATTATAGAATCTGCCCGAGTTTCCCAAGAACCTTTATATCGCATAATTTGAGCTTTGATTCCAAATACTTTTTTAAATAAATCTAAACTATCTTCAGCAATTTCTTTTTCATTCCCAGAAAATGTGAGTTGAACGGTGTCTCGAGCAATACTTCCTTCAGCAATATAATATCCGATCAGTCTTAAGAAATTACTATCAATTTTAACCTCATCTTTTATCTGCCCTATTTCGCCTTTTTTGGGAAAGATATAACCCTCTTTAACTTTCCTTTCTTTAAGAATTTTTGAGATTTTAATTATTTTCTTTTTTCGTTCCCTTCCTATTCTTGGAAAAGCCACATAATCGCCAACCTTTAAATCTTGTGCTTTAACCCATTCGGTAATTATAGGCATTCGTTTTCTAAGCACCAAAACTTTATGGCCCGGGGTTAATTCTATCGGAGTATTGCTATAAAGCGTATACAATCTTATAAGGTTTCCTTTATAGTCTCTGATAAAAATTTTCTCAACTGGCTCGTATTCACCACGATGCGTAAGAACTTTATCACCAATTTTTATTTCCTGAATTTCCTTAATTGCAGGGTTGGTAATGACTAAACTTTTTGGAGGCACGCACCAAAAAATATCCTCATTGTGTAAATCAAAAATCCATTTTCCAGTCCAATAGGCCTGAACAGTATAGCCACCACAAGTATGCAAAATGGCTTTGGGAATGCCAGTGCTTCCGCTGGTCGGCAGGATAAAAAGCAAGTCTTCAGAATCCATTACTCGGGCCTGGCAAAATTCTTTTTCCTTTTTAATTAAGTCCTGCCACCAGAAATCTCTCTCTTTGACCCACTGAATTTCATTTCCTGCCCTTTTTACCACAATCACTTTTTTAACTTTTGTCTCTTTAACGCCTTCATCGGCATTTTCTTTTAAATTAATAATTTGACCTCTTCTATAATAGCCATCAGCAGTTATTAATATCTTTGCTCCTGTGGTTTTTAAACGAACTCTCAGGGCAGTGGGACTAAAGGCGGAAAAGACAACCATATGAACCGCTCCAATTCTGGCACAGGCTAACATTGAAATTATCACCTCAGGAATCATCGGTAAATAAATACCTACCCTATCTCCTTTTTTTACTCCCAATTTTTTTAGGGCATTAGCAAATTTACAAACTTCAGAAAACAGTTCTCTGTAAGTCAGAATTTTGGGCTTTTCCTCGGTAGGCTCTGGCTCCCAGATAAGGGCTGGCTTATTTTTAATTTTTTCAAATTCGGCTAAATTCTTCTCAAAAATGTTGGAGGTGATATTTATTTTCCCTCCTAAAAACCACTGAAAATAAGGAGGCTTGTGTTCAAATGTTTTTTCCCATTTTTCAAACCAAAAAAGCTCTTTAGCCAATTTCTCCCAAAATTTAATCGGACTTTTGGCTGCCTCCTGATAAATTTTTTTATTATTTACCCAGGCTTTCTTTTTAAATTTTTTGGTTGGATAGTAGAAATCTCCTTTCTTAATCATATATTTTATTATACCTT
>DAIPKT010000073.1:0-3467 GCA_036769645.1 bacterium
AGTAGGCGAGTCAGGGGCGAATAGGAAACAGTTCTAAAAGAGGCGAGCCAGATTGTAGGAGGAAACAGAGTTGAAGAGGCGAGCCAATCGAGGAGAGGAAACAAAGAGAAACAAAAGGCGACCAGAATCCTAAAAGAAATAGTAGTTCTTTTAAAATATAAAAGGGGCTATTTTTAGCCCTTCTTTTTATTTTGTTAAAATTAAATTATAAAGTTAATGGGTAATAAGAATTAGCTCAATCTTGGGTAGATTTTGGTAGGATTTTCTCTCCCCTACAATTACTAAAGCGCACGATCGTGCGAATTGATAACTTTTCTCCTGTATTGTTGAGAATGTTGAATAATTAGAGTAAGCCTCTTTTAAAAATAGAGATTTTGGGTTAAGATAGGGTAAAAGCCATTAATTTTAATTAAAAATCTTAATTAAAGAACCTAAGCGATCTCTATCTCAAAATAAAAATCAATTCAGTCAAAATTCTTTCTTTGGTCATTTCCTTTACCCCTTAGAAATTTTAGAATTCAAAGGTAGAGAGTTAAAATATAAAAGTTAATGCGTAATAAGGAATAGGAAGGACAGAATTTCCCCTTTCCCCAGATTTTTAAACTCTTGAAAAGATTATTTCTCTTCTGGCCAAAGTAGGAATAGTTATTGGAATAAGATTTTCCTTATTTTGGAGTTGAAAGTTAATTATTCCAGCAATGATTTGAAATCTTTGGTGATAATCTTTTAAGGAATGGCGAGAGATTTCTTTTAAAATCTTGAACTTTTTACATCAAAGATAGAGCCTGATAAAGAAAAGGATTAAAATCGGGAGGATTTTGAGAAATTTCCTGAATAAAATCAGCCAAAAATGGCCAAAAAAGAACTGACATCTTATTGGGCATTAAGTTTATTCTTCAAAAAACCTCTTCTTGAAGAATTGATTTTTATCTAGATTACTTGTAAAATAAATACGGCTTCAAAATTTAATCCCATTGGTTCAAATTTGTTTGATAGGTTATGAATAAAAAATTTCTAAAATTTTATTTAATTTTTATTTTCGCCCTTACTTTGGGAATATTGGTTGACTATTTATTTTATGGAAAGCCAATTGGTGTTTCCTTTTTTGTTTTTGTCTCAATTTTTATTATTTTTTCTTTAATTTTAGCTAGAAAGTTTGGGCAAAAATTAACTAAAATTCAGTATCTTCTTTTAATTCCAATAATCCTGTTTTCAGTAATGGTCTTTTTACGGACGAGTGGATTCTTAACTTTTTTTAATATTATTAACACTTTATTTTTAACCTCTCTTTTCCTTATCTTATTTTCAGGGGAAAATCTTTTAAATTTTAATTTTAAAAAATATCTTCTCTCTCCTCTTTCCTTTCTCCTAAAATCTTTTAGAAAATCCGCTCAGTTTATTGAAGAAAATATAAAACAAATTGAAGCTAAGAAAAAAATTGGTTCCCCAGAATTTCGAAGTACATTAAGAGGAATCATTATTTCTATCCCAATTTTAGCTCTTTTAATTTGGCTGTTTGCTTCGGCAGATATAGTTTTTCAAAAATATTTGGATAGATTATTGAAAATAAGTATTGACCCAGAAATAGTTTCAAGAATATTGAGAGTCTTAGTGGCTTCCTACTTTTTTATAGGTATTTTTGCTCAGGCCTTTACTAACAAAAAATCTGAAAATTCATCAATAGAAAATAATCAATCTAAATTTTTAGGCTTTATTGAATCTTCGATAATCTTAGGAACAGTCGGGCTATTATTCTTGGTTTTTATTTCAATCCAATTTGTTTATCTCTTCGGTGGAAAAGAATATGTCTGGGGAATTGAAGAATATATCACTTATTCTGAATATGCTAGAAAGGGATTTGGTGAGTTAATTGCTGTTTCTATTATTTCTTTTCTTTTAATTTATGGAATTGATAAATTTGGAAAAAGGGAGAATTTGAGTCAGAAAAGACTTTTCAAAATTCTAAGCAGCATTCTTGTTTTTGCTACATTTGTAATAATGACTTCAGCTTTTACTCGACTTTCTCTTTATGTCGATGGTTATGGTTACACTTTTTCAAGACTTTTGGGATTCATTTTTCTCTTTTGGCTTTTCTTTATTTTCTTATTTTTTCTTTACAAGATTCTCTCAGAACAAAAAGAAGCCCACTTCATATTTTCTGCCTTTTGGCTAACAATTTTATTTTGGGCTGGAATAAATTTTTTAAATCCCGATGCTTTTGCGGCCAAGAAAAATATTGAAAGATATCTTCAGGGAAAACAATTAGATGTTTGGTATTTGGTTTGGCTATCTGACGATGCTATTCCGGAAATAGTAAAAATTTTTTAAATCGACATAGATAAAGAAATAAAAGGAGAAATAGCTTTTCGTCTCAGTTATCGGATGAAGGCAAACCTCCGAGATATTGCAAGAAATCAAAAATGGCAATCTTTTAATTTAGCTAGAAGAAAAGCTTTTGAAAGTTTAAAGAGATATTCTCAGGAAATAGAGGATTAGAGAGCTCTTTTTCTAGAGAAGAGTTAGCGAAATCTACCCAAATATTAATTCATTTTCGTCAGTTCAAATCAACTCTCAGCTCAATATGATTTTTATTTATATTGTTTGTAAAAATAAAAAGGAGGCGAAAAAGATTGGATTAAAATTAGTTGAGAAAAAACTGGCGGGTTGTTGTAATATTTTCCCAATTGACTCAATCTATCGATGGAAAGGAAAAATCGTTAAAGAGAAAGAAGTTGTTTTAATTGTTAAAAGTCTAAAGAGAAATTTTGAAGAAATAAGAAAAGAGGTGGAAAAATTGCATAGTTATACCACACCTTGTATTTTAGAAATTCCAATAAAAAGAGTTAATTTGAAATATTTCAATTGGTTAAAAGCCGAACTGAGGGCAAAATAATCACCATCCAATACTTAAGTAAAATGGGCTCTCTCAAAACAATCTCTTGACAAACTTCTCAGGAAGAGTAGGAAGGAGAAGAATTGCCCCTTTACCCCAGTATTCCAGAAATTAAGCCCGAGCAGTTATTAATTGTTTTGTATTTATTATTTCAAAAGATTGAATCAATAGTTGTTTAACAAGTTCTTGCCCTTTGAAATTAACTAAACCAGCTATAATTTTGAACCTTGAACCATAATTATTCAAGGAATGAGGATATGTTTGAGAGAAAATCTTGAACCTTTTCATTTTAAGATGGTAGGTTCAATTTTAACTCTAATTTTATTGAGTAGTTTGTTTTGAAGTTTGTCTTTTTCAGTTAGTTTATGCCATCTAGGTAGCTTTTGAGGAATAAAAAGGTTAAGATTGGGATAATCTCTTTTAGCTCCTTGATAACCTTTATCTAATTAACAAGGTTTATCTCTGGCTAATCTTTCTCCTGCTTTGGTTACTTGAAAAACTTTGTAATCATGCCAACTTCCAGGAAAAGGTGGAGAAACTTCTAAGATTTGACCAGTTCCTCTTTCAAAGAAGA
>DAIPKT010000074.1:0-3441 GCA_036769645.1 bacterium
CTAAATACTGTTGCCTCTTGAGAACTTTCAATTGCTATTTTTTTAGAAATTTCCGAAACTTTTTGGTAAATCTGGGAAATCTCTTCAGATATTTGAGAAACTTTTTCTTCAATCTCAAGTTGTTGCTTTGAGAGTTTAGTTACTGCTTCAGAGAGCTCAGAAATTTTTTTCTGGAACTCAGCACCTTCCTCATTCTTTTTTTTAGACCAAAATAACTTTTTTAACACATTCACCACCTTTTTAAAGAGCAAAAACCGGCTATTTAGAATAATAGCACGGTTTTTGCTAAATTTCAACCCTTATAGGCTGAATTTTAAAGTTTAAGATCTTCCAGCTCCTCTCCTCCAGCTGGAGCTTTTCTTCCTCGAGCGGGAGCACCTTCTGGTTCTTCGATCTTTAAATTTACTCTGGCATGATTTTTCAGACCGACAATTCGAACCAGAGATCTAATCGCTCTGGCAGTGGCACCAGCCTTGCCAATGATCTGACCCATGTCTTCGGAGTTTACTTTCAAAGAAAGTAAAACTCCCATCTCATCGACCTTACGGTCGATTTTGACATCTTCTGGGTGATCAACTAGGGCTTTAACCACATACTCAAGGAATTCCTGATCAACTGGTACTTTTGGCATAATTCTTTCTGATATTTAGTAATAACTGATAATTAATCATCTCTAGTAGCCCGACCTTTGCTTCCGATTCTTTCTTTCAGAGAATCGGCAAATCTGAAAAGCTACTATTTTAATATTCTATTATTTTTAGAAAGTTTGTCAAGAGCCTTGCGTACTCGTCGGGTACAGAGGCAGAGTTGAGACTTATCCATTGGCTAAATAGAAAGAGGGGCCGAGAATTAAAGAAAAGCTTGGGTATTTACTCTTTTTCTCAAGGGAGAGCTGAGGGAGGTTATTTCGGTTTTTTTTGGTTTTAGGCGCTTTCTGGGACTGGTTTCTCCTCAACTTTTTTAACTTTATGAGTCGGAATCTTCATTCCCTCAATAATCTTTTCGCTAACTAATAAGTTGTAAACGGTAGCTGAAGGTTTAGCTCCTACTGAGAGCCAATATTTAATTCGGTCTTGCCGCAAAACTTTTTCTTTTGTCAAGGGATTCCAAAAGCCAACTTCTTCGATAAAGCGACCACCTCTCGGAGGCCTTCTTTTATCAGTGACCACAATTTTAAATGATGGCTGATTTTTTTTACCAACTCTAAATAAACGAATTACTACCATATTTTTACCAATTTTTTATTTCCAAGGCATTTTGGGCTGCTTCTAACTCGGCTTCTTGTTTTGAAGAGCCCTCGCCCTTAGCTACTAATTCTTTTTCAAGAAAAACACCAATGACAAAGTGTTTGGCATGGTCTGGTCCCCATTCTGCCAAAACTTTGTAAGTTGGGGTAATTCCTAACTTCTCTTGGGCTTCTTCCTGAAAGCGGGATTTAGCATCTTTGAAAAGGCCTTTTTCAATAATTTCTGGCAGCTTAACTGTTAAATGTTTTTTAATAAAATCTTGGGAAGCCTTATATCCCTGATCAAGATAGATTGCTCCAATTAAAGCCTCAAAAGTATTGGCTAAAATGTATTGTCTGGCTTTACCAACTTCCTTTGCCTCTCCCCGAGATAGTAATAAAAAATCATTAAAACCCAGATCTTTAGCCAGGTCTCCCAGCATTTTAGCATTAACGAGGGCTGCCCGCCAATTGGTTAATTCCCCTTCTGATTTTTTTGGGTAGTTTTGATAAAGATATTCTGTCACTACCTGCTCCAAAACCGCATCTCCCAAAAATTCAAGTCTCTCATTATTGGGCAAATAAAAATCAGGGTTTTCATTTAAATAAGAACGGTGACAGAAGGCCTGAATAAATAAATCTTTGTTTTTAAATTTTAGATTTAGCTTTTTTTCAAGTAAGGAAAAGTCTTTCATTGATAAAGTATCGATAAATTTCTATTTTTTCTCTATTTCTTTATAGACTGTTCCTAATACTCCGTTAATAAATTTTCCCGAGCTTCCACCCCCAAAACTTTTAGCTAATTCAATGGCTTCATTTATAGCTACTTTTGGTGGAACAGCTTCTTTGTCCCCATACAATAATTCAAAAAGTCCGATTCTCAAAATATTTCGATCAACAATTGAAATTTGATCAATTGGCCATTCGGGAGCCGCCTTTTCAATAATTTTATCAATTTCTTGAAGGTGCTCAACGACACCAGTTACTAACTGCCAGGTGAAAGAATGATCCTCCAAACCTGGACCGAATTCCTTAAGGTTTTTTTCAACAATTTTAGTCAAATCCAACTTTTTCCCAGAAAAATCCCACTCATAGAGGGATTGCATGGCAATTGAACGTGAAAGATGTCTACTTGACATAGGACTTCAAGGACTATGACTAGAACATTGTCATCGTTTAGAAAGTTCTTCCCAGGTTAATGGTTTTTCCCTTTTTGCTTTTTCCTCTTCTTTTTCTTTTGCCTTCATTTCTTTCTCCCTCTTCTTTCTTTCTTTTTTAGTTAATTTTTTTAAAACATCGACCACCTCTCTTCCTTTATAATAGCCGCAATTTGGGCAAACAGTGTGGGTCAAAACAAAATGACCACATTTTGAGCATTTGGTTAAAGGAGGTTTTTTAAGAAAAATATGAAGCCGTCTCTGATTCCTTCTTCCTTTTGTTTTTCTCCATTTTGGTACACCCATATCAATTTACTTTACCAAAACTTGCCTCCACTTACAAGTTCCTCACTGGCCCAAAGGATTTTCGATGAATTTTAGAGGGACCATATTTTTTTAGCATTTTCAAATGGAGTTTTGTTGGATAACCTTTGTGTTTATCAAAACCATATTGAGGGTATTTTTTGTGGTATCTTTCCATTATTCTGTCCCTGGTCACTTTGGCAATTATTGAAGCCACAGCACAGGAAAATACTTTCTCATCAGCCTTGACGATTGATCTTTGAGGAATGGGTAAATTTATTATAAAATTCCCATCCAAAATTAAAAAATCAACCGAGTGATAGCTCTTGAAATCAATTGAGTGATAGCCACCTGAATTTTGTCGCTGAAAAAAGCGATCGCTTTTTTTAGCGACAAGGAATTTTTGAAGTTTTTTTTCTAAGTTTTTGATGGCTTTTTCCATTGCCAACTTTGTTGCTTCTAAAATATTGATTTTATCAATCACTTTTTCCGAAGCCTTGCCTATCCCCCACTTGATTCCAGAATGAGTAGTTAAGACCTTGTAAAATTTCTCTCTTGCCTTTGGTCTAAGTTTTTTAGAATCTGACAAATTTTGCATTTTGAATTTTGAATTTATTATCACTCCTGCTGCCACCACTGGTCCGGCAAGCGCTCCTCTGCCGGCTTCATCTAAACAAACCACATATTTGTATCCTTTTCTCCATAATTTTTTTTCCTCATTTAAATTTGGATATTTCATCTCTTTAAATTATCTTA
>DAIPKT010000075.1:0-3417 GCA_036769645.1 bacterium
TAGAAAAAATTAAGATATTGGCATCAATGGCCATGCCAATTGATAAAATAAAGCCTCCGATGCCAGCCAAGGTTAAAGTCACCGGGATTAATTTAAAGAAGGTCAAAACCAGAACAATATAAATTGTTAAAGCCAGGCCGGCCAAAATTCCAGGTAATCGATAAAAGAGAATCATAAAAATGATAATTGCCAAAAAACCAAAAATACCGGCTTTTAAAGATTTTTCTAAAGAAATTTTGCCAAGGGTTGGTTCCACTGACTGCTGAGAAATCAATTTAATTGGAACCGGTAAGGCTCCGGCATTAAGATTTCTAGCTAACTCTTTTGCCTCCTCAATTGTAAATTTACCACTAATTTGGGCCCTACCCCCAGAAATCACTTCCTGAACTACTGGAGCTGAAATTGGGATTTGGTCAATATAAATTGCCAATTGCTTTCCAACGTTTTTAGAAGTCAAATCCTCAAAAATTTTTGCTCCCTCATCATTAAATTCTAAAAGGACTAGGGGTTGATAAGTTGTTTGATCAAAACCAAGTTCAGCCTTTTTTAAGTATCTTCCAGTTAAAAGGGTGGCTTTAAAATAAGGGTCTTCAAAGGCTAAATACCAATTTTCAATTAGCTGAATTTCCTCAAAACTTTTTCCCTCAATCTCTTTTTGTTTGTCGAGAATTTTTTGAGTTTCTTCAGCCTCCCTTTGCTCTTTGAATTCTAAAAATGGTGTCTGGCCAATCTGTCTGATGGCTTCGGCTGGATCAATTATACCAGCCAATTCAACAATTAATCTTTCTCCCTGAACTTGAACAAGGGGTTCCTTCACTCCAAAGAGATTAACCCTTCTTTCAATGACATCCCTCAGGCCAGCCATGGCATCTGATTTTTCCCTTTCTTCAATTTGAGAAAGATCAGCTTCATAGAGAAGATGGATTCCTCCTTGAAGATCTAGGCCTAATTTAAAGGGGATATCTGGAATTTGAGGCAATTTTAATTGATAATTAAAAATCGAAAATTGAAAATTATTGATGTAATTAATGCCCTGATTAAGATATTTTGGATAACTTAAATTGGCAGCCAAAAATGCCACAAGAAAAATAACAATAATAATATAAACTTTTTTCTTTGGCATTCTATTATTTTATCTCGATTATCCCTTTAGGTCAATTTAGAAATTGGGAAGCCCAAAATAAAGCCAAAAATCTCCGCATTAACTCGCTATGGCGAAATAGTGCGAACAATTGGAGGAAGGAAATTTTGGAGGATGGAGGGCTATTAAAAACCAGCTAGTAAAGCCGAGACAATTCCGACTAAAAATATTCCGTCAAAAAACTCCCGCCCCACCAATTGATAAAAATCCTTCTTATTTTTGGATTTTTCTCAAATTCAAGATATAAAAATAGGTTGCCTGAGGAGAAATTCCCAGTTTTTCAAAATCCAAAGTAATAACCTGAAAATAAACTAATAAAAACTAGAAATATTAAAAAAGCTATTGGAAAGAAAATCACTAAATTATGGGTAAATATCTTTTCTATGACCGATACTAAAAAATATTGCTTCCTTTTCTCGGAAATAAAAAAGCACTCGGTAGCGACGAGTGACTCGAAAAGAATAAGTTCCAGGCAATTCTCCTTGGATCTAGCCAATTTTTCTTAAATATTAACTCTTGCCTTTGGAAAATTTTTTTAATCTGAGATGCGTAGTTTTTCAAAATCTCTGAAAAAATCATCGGTTTTTCTAATAACCATTTTATCGGGCAGGAAAAGCTTTGATAGCTTTTTGATAAGCTTTTTTAATTTTGGCAGAATTTTTATATTCTTTTAAGCTTTCTTCAGGAATAATGAGCAAAAGTTTTCTGAGATATTTTTTAATCTCAGTTAATTCTTTTAAAAGAGGTTCTAATAATTTATTGCTTTTTTTATTTATAGTCATATTTTAAATTTATCAATGTAATAAAATTTGTTAATCTTTTTCAACTTATTTAGCCATACTTGGGCCAACAACATTTCTTGTATTTGATTTGTTTTCCAGTTTGGGGATTGATTTTTCCACAGGGGCAAGGGTCGTTCCTGCCAGGTTTGTTTTTTAGGCCTTGACCACTAATAATAACTGATTTGGGCTGAGGAGAATAAATTTGGGGAGTGGGAGTAAGGCTAACCCTTAAAATTGTGTTGGCAATACTCGATTCCAAGGTTGAAAGTAACCTCTGAAACATCTTATGAGCTTCATTTTTATATTCAATTAAAGGATCTTGCTGACCATAGGCTCTTAACCTAACTGAATCTCTTAAATATTCCATATTTTCTAAGTGATCCATCCAGAGCATATCTAAAGTTCTTAAAGCAACAATTTTTTCAACTTCTCGCATATTTTCCTCACCAATTTCTTTTTCCTTTTTTTGGTAATCTTCAATTTTATAGCCTTGTTTTTTAATCATTTCCAAAATTAGAGAATTTAGCTCCTTTTTTTGAGCTTTTTCTAAGATTTCTCTTCTCTTTTTATAAATCACTTCTCGATGTTTGTTTAAAACATCATCATATTCCAAAACATGCTTTCTTAAATCAAAATTCATTCCCTCAATTTTTGATTGGGCATCCTCAATGGCTTTGGAAACCAAATTAGCCTCAATGGGCTGATCCTCAGGTATCTTTAAAACTGAGATCAAAGATTTTATTCTCTCTCCGCCAAAAATTCGCATCAAATCATCTTCTAAAGAAAGGAAAAATTGGCTAGAACCTGGATCTCCCTGCCTTCCCGATCTTCCCCTTAATTGGTTATCAATTCTTCTGGCTTCATGCCTTTCCGTGCCAATCACATGAAGTCCGCCAAGTTCAACAATTTTTTTTGCCTCTTCTGGGTTTTGGGGATTTCCTCCTAAAATAATATCCACTCCCCGACCAGCCATATTGGTGGCAATGGTTACTGCTCCAAGTTTCCCGGCCTGAGCAATAATTTCTCCTTCTCTCTGATGGTGCTTGGCATTCAAGATTTGATGGGGAATTCCTTCTCTTTCTAACAATCTCCCCAAATATTCATTTTTTTCAATTGAGGTTGTCCCAACTAAAACTGGCTGACCAGTTTTATGCTTCTTTTTAATTTCTTCAACTATAGCCTTAAATTTCCCTTCCATTGTTTTATAAACCTTATCTGGCAAATCTTTCCTAATCATTGGTTTGTTAGTGGGAATAATTATCACCTCTAATCCATAGACCTTATCAAATTCCTCAGCTGAGGTGGCCGCTGTTCCAGTCATTCCAGCCAATTTTTTATACATCCTAAAATAATTTTGAAAGGTAATCGAAGCCAAAGTTAAGCTTTCGGCCTGAACCTCAACTCCTTCTTTTGCTTCAATTGCCTGGTGAAGACCCCCCGACCATCTTCTCCCTGGCATTAGCCTTCCGGTAAACTCATCAACAATGATAATCT
>DAIPKT010000076.1:0-3362 GCA_036769645.1 bacterium
AAGTGACCGGCCTTTTATAATAATAAGCTTTTGGATTTAAAGTAGCGTTTTGATGGTTTTTATAGGCAATTAAAGCCAGATCATCCATTGTTGCTCCGTATTTTTCCATATATTGTTGCCAGATCAAAACATTTTGGACTGGAAAGAGCATTCCTTCAGTTTGCTCAATCACTCTTTCAGCCGCCGACAATATCCAATGGGTAGTCACTTCGCTTTTATTATCAACAAGCTTTTCCCCTGAGACAACTAAAATATTTTTGGGTTTTTCCAATTGTAAGGCAACCCAAAATGCCACCCCACCTCCAGCACAAACTGAAGGAACCTCAATAATTGGAACATTAGTTTTAAAAAGATCTGATAAAAATGAAGTTTTATGGGTTTGGTGTTCGGAAGTCCCCTCGGCACTGGAAATGGATGTTAAAACAATGGTCTCAATATCGGAAATTTTCATTCTGGCCTCCTCTAAAGCCTCCATTGTCGCCTCATAAGCAAATTGCCACCAAGGCTTCTGAGAATAATCAAATTTTGTCATTCCAACACCCTTAATGTACATTTTTTTAACTATGAGAAAATGTCATCGTCATTGGTCATAATGGCTGCCAGGCAGAAATTAAAGTTCCAGGGCCACTGTGAGCAGCCATTACTGGGGAAGCTAAAGAAATAAAGGGAACTTCAGCTTTTATTTCTTTTAGCATCTGCCTCAATTTTTCTGCTCCTTCAAGATTGTCAGCATGACTGATTATTACCCGGATTCTCTTTCCTTCTTTTCGAGCTTTCTGGCTTTCCTTTGATATTTTTTTAAAAAGGGCTTCAGCCATGTCTTTAGCAAAAATTATTCCACCTTTAGTTGCTATCCCATCTTTTATAGTCATTAAAGGATGAAGGTTTAATTTTTTCATTCTTCTTATCCAGTTGGCCTGGGATTTTGTTACCCTGCCACCAGCCTCTATCCATTTTGGATCTTCAAAAAGAACATAGAGATGGGTTGAGGGGATTAATTTTTTAATTTCATCAATGACTTCATTAATCTCTCTTTGTTCCTGAATTAATTCAATTGCTCGTAAAACCAAAAGGGCTTGGCTGGCCGCTGCCTGTAAAGTATCTAAAATATAAACCCTTTCTTTTTCTTCCAACATCTCCCTGGCCTGACAAGCGGAATTATAGCAACCAGAGAGTTTAGAGGTTATAGAAATGCACAAAACTTTTTCAAACTTTTTCAGTTGTTTTTGAAAGGCATCTAAATAAGATTTTAGGGTGGCCTGGGAAGTCTTTGGAAAAGTTTTAATTCCCCTTTTATCTGCCTCTCTCATTTTCTGAAAAATATTTTCTCCAGGCAAATTTTCTCCTTCTGGCCAATCAACAATAGCATCAACTGTCTCAATTTGATATCTTTCCAAGATCTTCTGGGGTAGCAAAGTAACATTTCCTTCAGTGACAAGACCAATTGAAACCTCTCTCACTGATGGCTCGCCAACCACCTCTTTTGCCATATCCTCAATTCTTAAATCTTGAATTTGACCGACTTTCCTCAAAATATCTTTTACCTCCTCTGGATAGTCAGTATGGATATGAATTTTCATTCTCTTTCCAATCTGAACAATATCCAGGGAGTTACCCAATTTTTTTAATCTTTCTCGAACTTCTTTTTCCTCGACCTTTGGGTTTTCAATTAAAGAAACTATTTCATAGCGATTGGCTAAAATCTGGACAAATCTTTTAATTTCTTCTGAAGGCTTTTCCTCTTCTTTTTTAGCTTTTTCTTCACCCAAGGCTTCTAAATAACTTTCCAAAATCATTAAATAAGCTAAACCCCCGGCATCAACCACATTAGCCTTTCTAAAAATTTCCATTTTCTCCCTGGTGGCCAAAAGGGCTTCCTTAGCTTTTTCAGTGGCTGCTTTTAAAATATTGACAATATCAGTTTCTTTTTCTGATTTCTCTTTGAAAACTTGGCTGACAGCATCAATCACATCTAAAATCGTTCCTTCTTTTGGATTTTGAATAGATTGCCAGGCCCTCTTTCTACCTTCTTCAAAAGCAATGGCTAATTTTTTAGCATTAATTGGATTTTTATCAAGTAATGGTAAAAAGCCGGCTAAAAAACCAACGTAAATGACGCCAGCATTTCCCTGGGCAGTAGTCAAAGCTCCATCTAAGACCGCTTCAGAAATTTCACTTAAATCTTTAAATTCTTTTCCTTCAATGGCTTCTTTCATCCCCAGGAGGGTTTTAGCCATATTGTTCCCGGTATCTTGGTCAGGCACCGGGAAAACATTGATTTTGTTAATTTCTTCCTTGTTTTCTTCTATTTTTTGATAAGAAAGGAGGATCATTTTTTTAAGCTCCTCCTGAGTTAAATATTCCATATAGATTGCTTAATAAGCCATTGTTTAAGGTTCTTATTTGAATTTTTCCTCGAGCTCTTTTAAAATTTTAGTTGCCAAATCCTTTCCGCCCAGACCAAAAGCAATTCCCATAGCAATCGAAATAGTGGCCACCATGCCAATAAAAATGGCTAAAATCAAAGAAGGAGTAATTTGGAGTTGATAAAGGATGGCTAAAATGGCGAAAAGCCAGATTGCCCAACGAATCAACCGGCCTAAAAATCTGGAATAGGTTATTTTTTCTTCTTCTAAAGTACCAACCACAATTTTTTGAGAAAAATCAGCCAAGAAGGCAGCCACAATGAAAATCAAGGCGGAAATAAAAATATTTGGAAAATAGCCAATCACTTTTCCTAAAAATTGACTGATCTGAATAAAACCTAAAATTTCAAAGGTGAGCATCAAAAAAATAATAATAAAGCACCATTTAACAATCTGGCCTAAAAATTTTGAGGCGTCAAGACGAATATCAAACTTGGAGAGAGTTTCCTCTAAGTTAATTCTTTTTAAAAGTTGATTTAATCTGATTTTATTGAGAAAAGCGGTGGCAATTAAACCCAGCCATTGAGAAATAAAAATTCCAACTAATAAAACTAAAAAGGCCCAAAAAATTGAGGGTGAAATGGTGGTTAAATTTTGCCAAATTAATTTAGAAACTTCCTGCCACATAGTCTCTGACTAATAACTCTAACTAAATATCATCTGTCATTGGTCATTAATAGGCTACCCTTTGGAGCAATGGAGCCTCAAATGATAGCCAATTCGATTAACGATTAAATGTAATAAGAAGGTTAAAACCACTATATCAATTTTAAAAATTAGTGTCAAGAGGATGTACATGAAGGCTACATCGGTAACACTTTGTGGTATTTTTGATGGAACTCAAAAGGAGCAAGGTAGCCAAGAGTCTGATGGGGCTTGTTAAAGTTATTATGGATGAGCCATTCGGTCAACCTTTGATTGGCTAAAGAGATATCA
>DAIPKT010000077.1:0-3351 GCA_036769645.1 bacterium
TGGTTAATATCATTGAAAACGGCGTCATCAAAATTTTCTGGCAGAGAATGTTTTTTGTAACGCCGATGCATATTATTACGACTTTAATTATCTTACTACCGACTTTAAAGAATAGATGGTTTATTATTTTTGGATTAGCAGGGGCGATAATTTTACACGCTTTATTTAATAGTATTGTGGTAGATTTTTTAATGCAGTAATATTACAATCAAGGTTGAGTTAGCAACCTTTGGTGGACACAGACTCCGAAGTATCCCGACTTCGTCGGGAACTACGGAGCATTGTCAAAAACCGCCTTGAGGCGGTTTTTGAAATCTAATTTCTAATCCAGCAGATTTATTCTTTTGCTTTCGTCATTATGCTTATTATTCCATCCGCTTCTTTTAATTCCAAGATACCGCCATTAGGCAAGCGATAAACTTTCAGCCCGGCTTCCTCCTTAATCAATTCAGCATTTTTTAATAATTCTTCCAGGTTCTTGTTGCCAACTTCAAACTTGATTTCAGTAGGGGGTGAAGCTGGTAGAGATCTTTCAGTTCTTTCAGGTTTGATGATAGGTTTAATTGGCACAATTTTACTTTCTGTTGAAAGCGAGACTGCTCCTTCCACTTGACCTGTAGTCAGATTAACTGTGATTATGTCCTGCATTTTATCGGACTTGAAAATCACATTGGCTCTTTTGTCTTCTCGCTCATCGTAAGCAACGACTCTTACTCCCTCTTTTTCTGAAGTTGTCTGTATCTTGAGTTTTAGCGGAGGCAGTGGTTTTACTGCTACAACTTCAGCGCCTTGAGGAAGCATTTCTTTTATTTTCGGATCTGACCTGGCAATTTCAATTGCTCTGGCTTTTTCTTCTTCAGTTAAAGGAGCGATGTCCAATTTCATTCCTTCAACCATTTCAAGTTTTTCTACTTTCTCCGATTTTAGGTTTATTTCAGCAACTGAACCAGAGGATTCTATGATTTCGCCTGTTTTAGGGTCTTTATAGGCGATAAAAAATTGGCCAGGACCAGGCATACCAATTTCTTCCTTGCCAGAAAGAGGCAGAGGAGGTAGTTTTTCTTCTGGAAGAGTAAGTAAGACATAAGCTTTGCCCTTGTGTAGTTTCACTTCTTTAATTTCCACTCCGTAATCTTTCATCAGTTGTTGAATCTGAGGGTCGTTTTTAGCAATTTCCATTGCTTTGGCAATTTGCAATTTTGGTTGGATTACTGTAAAACCTAAGACCAAAATTAAAGCCAGAGCAACACCTACTGGAACTAATCCATGCCATGTAGGGTGGCGAAGCCACTCCTTCATGGTTTTAGTCCAAAACATAATAGTTTTCTCATTAAACCCCGTTAGAAATTTATTTCTAAACGGGGTAAAATATCCAGAGTTAAGCCCACCGATGCCAAGGCTATGGCGGGCAAGCAAAGCCATTTTGAGTTTTTGTTTATGGCTTTGAATTTCAATTTCTGGTGTTTTTACGCTTTCTAATTTTTTAATTAAGTCTTCCATAACTCTTGATTTAATTATTTACCTTTTTCGACCTTTACCCCGCACCGAGCTTGCTCTGGTGCTGGGGTTTGCGAGCGTCCTTTCGACACTCTGTAAATATAACGCTTTTGGTCGAAAAAGGTTGCGTTTACCCCATTAGTTTTCTTAGTTTTTCTAAGCCCCTTGATAATAGAGATTTTATTGTTCCTTCTTTTTTTCCTAAAATTTCAGCAATTTCTTTAATTTGCTTTTTTTCAAAAAATCTCAAGACAATAACCTCTTGGTATTTAATAGGAAGTTTAGAGATTTTTTCTTGGAGCATTAAAAAGTCTTGATGCCTTTTTAATTCTTGCTCGGCTTCAAGGATTTCAGTAGATGGATTTGTGAGAGTAATTGGTTCTGAGATTCTTTCTAAAGAAACTGGTTTTTGCTTATTTTTTCTAAAATAATTAGCGATTTCATTATTGGCAATTCTGTAAAGCCAGGCAGAGAAGGAGATGTTCCGCCATCTAAATTGCCAGAGTTTCTTTAATGCCTTAAAAAATGTCTCTGAAGTTATGTCTTGAGCAATTTCTAAATTAGCCACTCTTTTTAGGGTATAGCCGAAGATTTTGGAATAATACTGGTCATAAAGTTTGCCAAAAACCTCTGGATTATTTTTCGCCTCTTTAACTAATTCCTTTTCTTTTCTTAATTCCATATCAAAAACATCGGATTTTCATCCTTACTTTAGCACAACGCAGAAAATCCCAAAAGGTTGCATTTTAAGATTGGACACTTTTTGATTGGGAACTTTTATGTCATAATGAACCTGCCAGACAGGTTCTAACAGCGTCCAGTTGGCGGAGCAATTACAAGTGCATCATCTATCTTTTTTAGAATTGTCCAAATTTTACCTTCTGGTGTCATAATCATTTTCATTATAATTTTCCTTTATTTTACCTCATTTTTCTCTATTTCTCAAGGTTTACCCGAAATGTCGGGTATTTATTTTTTACTGGATTATGTTATCCTAAAAGTGAAGTCACATTCACATATTTATCACTGAGACAAAAGCCCTCTTTTGCCCGATTGTGGCTAAAGAGGGCGATACCGACACACGCAATCGGGCATCTCAACGATACCCGTGAGTGTGAGTCCAGTCTGGTCGCCCTTTTTCGTTTTGGAGTTTTAATAAATATGATAAATAAAAAGATAATTTATATATTTCTGGCTATAATTGTTTTAATTCTTATAGGATGGAGAATTTTAGATTTTATTTCTTCTCGTCGTTTAGAAATAGAGAAACAACAGATAGAAGTGAAGAATGGAGTTAAAATAGAGCAGACTATTTCAGAAATGATCTCTAAATACAATGCTATTACTGATTGGAAAAATATTTTTGCCAAGAAGGATTTTTGGGAAGAGGTTTATACTATTGAACTTCAAAATGCTTTCCTCACAACTAATGGACGACCAATTCTTTTCTATGCCCCACTTGACGACATATGGAAAGAAGATAACCAGTATTATGTTCGTTTTAAAGATTTTTGGCGTGATATAAATTTCGAACTTAAATTTAGCGAAGAACAAGCACAAAAATTACTTGAAAAACTTAAAACATACGGCGTATACGCTGTCGTCGCTCAAATTGAACAGGTTTATAAAAAAGAATTTCCAGACATTATTACTAAAGGGGCAAAAAGCTTTGATATTTATTTTGAGGAAGTTTTTGTAGCAACTGGAAATTGTTTAGATTTCTTACATTTTGAAGATGCACCCTTAGATTTACTAATGAAATAATTTTTTAACTTATGAAAGAGAAAATTAAAAATAATTGGAGAGAAATTTTAAAAATAGCAGTGATTATTATTATTCTCGGACTAATAATTT
>DAIPKT010000078.1:0-3320 GCA_036769645.1 bacterium
TGGTAATTACTTCCTGAGCCGGAACATCTAAGGTCACTACCCGAAGATCAATTTTAACCATTTTCTCAATAAAAGGAATGATCAAAAAAAGCCCCGGACCCCTAATTCCGGCAAATCTTCCCAATCTAAAAATTACTCCCCTTTCATATTCTCTGGTAATCTTTATTGCTATCGGAAGAATTATCAAAACAACAATAATTACCCCTAACCAACTAAAAAATATCTCATCTAACATATTTATTTTGATATAAATTATTTTCTCAGCTCGACCTTTGGCTCTGCTTTTGGCATTTTTTAATTCTACCACATCAAAAAAACCAGTTATCAACAGTAAATCCTGTTAGAAAGGGTGGGGGCTAAAGCCCCACACTCTTTCTCTGAAAAATGAATCCCGTTAGAAATTTTAGAATTCAAGGTTAGAAGATTTAAAAACTAAAAATTCTTTTAATCTTTGGAATTTCTAACGGGGTGAATAAACATTACGGGGCTTTTTAATGGGGTAAAACTCAAAAACTGCAGCTACCTGACTTCTTTGTCCAATATCTTCTTTTTTTAATCTCCTTTTAAATTCTGACTTCCAAGAGAGTTTTCTTTTAACTAAAATCTACTTTTCAAACCACGCAATATTACCAGAGATAATGACAACTTCCAAGCATATCTGACGAACAAGGTCTCTCAAATGGAAGGCAATCTTCGCTAAAGTCTTCGCCTGAAGGCGAGGGAATTAAAATCCCAGTAATGAGACCTTAAAATTTTTGTTTTCATTTTCATTTTTTCATTCCGATTCCTATTTCCCAAAAGATTCGAATTCTCAAAAATTGTTCAGTGACTGTGATTTTCTCCTTGAGATTATCTCACTAAAGAACACTTTGAAGTTATTCCGATATATTGTTTTGAATACTGCCCAGGCACTGGTGGACCAGTACCTCCTATAAAATAATTAAAATCCAAATTTTAGAGAAAGATTGATTGTTCATTGTCGTAGTCAAAGTTACTAATCTAATAAGTTCCTGCTTTCATTCTGCTTTCTATGAGAGTTCGAATTCTTTGAATTTCCTCTTCGGTTATTAACCCAAATCGCTTTTCTTGAATAATGCTTGCGTATTCGTTGAATTTCTGCCAAGCTTTGTTATTCTCTTGAGCGAGAAGATAATTTGAAGTAATCTTTATTAAATAGTTACATAACCTTTCTCTTTGCCAAATCTCAAGCTCTGCAGGTTGCAAAATATGCACTTTTAATGTCTTTTCAGCTTGATAAGCGGCATTAAGATATCCTTCTGTAAAATCTCCATTCTTTAAAACAATTTTATCGTTATCTATTAAAAAATGTTTTTTTAAAAACGGAGTGCTAGCATAAGAATCACATCCCCAAGCAAAACGGTCATCATCAAGGACTAAATAAAGTTTGTTATTTTTTATCATTAGATCTCGCTCTTTATGTGGCCTGATATTACCTCCTATGCTTATATCTACGGGTTCTCCTTGTGAATTTAGCGGCTGGATTCTTTTAAAGTGATCATTAATTACCTTCAAAATATGCCATTCATAACAACAGTGTGCTCCACCGCTATAAGCCGCTACTACAATATATCTGTTTCCTTGATGAATAAAAGTATAAGCTTGACTTAGAGCTATTTCTCTCAGATAATCATTCATTAGCTGGGACCACATTTCTGATATTTGAAAAAGGTAATTAGATAATTTCATTTTTAGATTTTCATTCATCTCCTTTGTTTCAATTTGACTTATGATCTGAAAAGATTTTTTAATTTGTTCGTAAATACTTAATACTTCTGGATCATCTTCGAATACGCAAATCCAATTACCTCCAGGCAAATCACTCCATTTAATTCCCATGCATTGAGGTATGTTTATTCCGATTTTCATTGGCAGGGCTGGTTCCCCTATCTTTCCCAAGACAATATATTGTCTACCTTTACATTCCGGATCTTCCTCACAGGCTGGAGTTTTGTATTCATAATCTTCTTTAATTTCCCAGTTTTCAGGATATCGAAATTCAAAATTAGCATCTGGATTAAAGTAAGTCTTCCACTCTTTGACTTCTTTCTCTATTGGTTTCACTCTTTCCTTTAGCCACGAATTTAGTAACTCTAAATCATTTTTTTTGACAACAGTATAACAATCATTCTTTATCTTTTCATCCTCTATTCTCTTGCAAATATTCACGTCTTTCAATGCCAAAGCTACAGCAATAGGACAATATTCTCTCATAGCCTGATCTTCTATCTTATAACAGCTCAATAATGTACGTGTAATGGGGGCATATTTTTCTGATTTGGCAATCTCCCAGAAGCAAGAGTCTCTAGCTTCCGAAGTCTCTAGTTTGCTGCAGGCGTCTTGCGCCATATCTATCTCCTTTTCCAATTCTTGATAAGCTTCTTGTCTTTTTGAAATTTTATAATTAGTATTTAGGAAGATTATTAAGTCAACAAGAATAAAAATTATTAAAATTGCAATTAAAATTAGAATGCTTTTTAGTCCTTTAAAAGGATAAAGGCCTACAACCAACGCTGGAACGAACAAAGGCCCAATGGTTGTTATCATCAAAGCAAAAATTTCGAAATTGCTAGCACCCCAAAAACTTCCTGGAAGATCAGACAAACCTTCAAGAAATGCCCAAATTATTATAATAATGGTGCACATTATGGCTGGCCCGATTACCAGAATATTGGCTAAGATAAATCGCCACTTCGAAATTTTATGCTCCACTAATCTATTATAAAAAATAATAAGAAATCCAATTACTAAACAGAAAAGTGCGATAGGTGCTCCCAACATAGCAAAAACTGCTATTCCTTCGCGGAGAAGTGGCGCTAACCCAAAAAAAAGCAAAGATATTCCCAAAGGAATGAGAATACATAAAGAAATAATATATAGAAAAATTCTCAAAAGTTTCTTATATTCTAGCTTCTCTACAAAATTTGTTTTATTGGAAATATTATTCATCATATTTTCCAGAATATAACAAACATTGTTAATATCCCACCGATAATAAGTAGTATTATTTCTCCTGTAGAAAGTTTGGTTCTCTCTTCCTTTTCTTTTTATTTAAGTTTATTTTTCATCAATTTTCAAGGCTTTGCACTTGAAGGGTACATTGGTAACACTTTATGGTATCTTTGGTGAAATTCAAAAGGGGTGAGATAACCTAGGGCCTGATTTGGTCTTTCAAAATCAAAATAGTGTTTAATCCCTAAATATATTGGCAGGCTCTCTCAAAGTAATTAGCAAACTCAGAGCCAGAGTACCCAGAATGGGTCCTGTTTGAATGTTCTCAATTTTATCTTGGAAAAGATAAT
>DAIPKT010000079.1:0-3315 GCA_036769645.1 bacterium
CGGTAACAGTTTGAGGTGTTTTTGGATAAATTCAATAGGGTGATATTTCCTAAGGTTTGATGAGTTCTTTTAAAGTTATAATAAATGGTCTCTTAATTCTTTTTATTTTTACCTTTCCTCAGTGGGTGTGATATAATATCTCAAGTGATCCACCAGTGCCAGATGAGCTCTCTGAGGATTTGGTCCTGGTTCTTTTAAATTATTACTTAAAGACCTTTTCTACCTTAATTTTAGCAGGTTTTGGCATCTTAATTACCAATGTCTCTCATATTCTGGAGTGGTATAATAAATAAATGATAATTATTGTTGGTCTTGGCAATCCAGGCAAAAAATACGAGAAAACACGCCACAATCTTGGCTTTCGGATTGTTGATCAGTTTCAAAGAGAAAATAATTTCCCAAAATTTGAATTCAAAAAAGAATTTTGCTCCTTAATTTCCGAGGGGAAATTTAATAATGAGAAAATAATTTTGGCTAAACCTCAAACTTTTATCAATCTCTCCGGAAAAGCAATTAAATTTTTGATCCTCAGTCATTCCCTCAAAAAGCTTACAATTAATGCCATGGCATCAATTGTACGTTATTTAGGAAATCTCTGGGTAGTTCACGATGATATCGATTTACCTTTAGGAAAAATCCGAATTTCAATTGGCCGGGGATCAGCTGGCCACAAAGGAGTAGAATCGATAATTAAAGAATTAAAAACAAAAAACTTTATTAGATTTAGAGTTGGGATTCACTCCAAAACTGGAAAACCAAAAAATGTTGAAAGTTTTGTTCTCCAAAAATTTAATAAAGAAGAAAAAAGGATTGTAAAAGAAGTTATTGAAAAAACAGTTAGAGCAATTGAGGTGGTGATAAAGGAAGGTTTAGAAAAAGCAATGAGTAGATATAATAAATGAAATTCCTAGAGAGGGCTTAACCATTCCTCGCCCCGGCTTTGGATTAGAAACTAATACCTTCTATTTTATTTTCACCCTCCGGTCTACCTGCGAGCGTCATGAATTTTCGGCAAAAGCCGCAATCCATAACTAAGGCTCTAAGTTTAAGGAGGGATCACTTAGAATTCATCCTCCCCCACCACTTTAGAAAAGTAGTGGGGGATTAAGCCACTCGCAGGTAGGCTGGAAGGTAAAACTATTTTTGACAATTTTCTATAAATAGTTTATTATAACTTAGTTTAATGAATTTGTCAAGGGTAACCGTTGAAAAAACTTTAATCGTTAGTATTACTCCCTATTTTTTAGAAAAGGATTTCTTTTGGTTTGAGAAAAATTTAAAGAAAATTTTAGAAGCACGTAAAACCCAATCTTTTTTTGAAGATAACACTCTTTATTTAGAAAGAAACCAAAATTATAATTTTTCTCAGTTTTTAAGAAAATTAGATGAAATGGGATATGAGAAAGTATTGCAAGTCTCTGAACCAGGTGAATTTTCCCAAAGAGGAGGGGTTGTGGATGTCTTTCCAATAAATTTAGATTCAGCGATTCGCTTTGAATTTTTTGGAAATAGAATTGAAAATATTGAAGAACTTCCAATAAAAATCGAAGATGAAAGAAAATCAAAAGAAATTTTAAAAAAGAAATTAAAATCCCAAAAATTATTTTCCGATTTAAAGGGATTGAAATCGGGCGACTATTTAGTTCATTTAGATCACGGCATCGGCCGTTTCATTGATATCTCATTAATTCACGATCGTGAAATAACGCGATATTATATTTTAGAGTATGCTCAGGGAGATAGGCTTTATGTGCCAGTTGGTCTTGAACGAAAACTTTCAAGGTATATTGGTTTTGTTGAGCCAAAAATTTCCAGGCTGGGTTCTCCTCTCTGGCAAAGAACAAAGAAAAAGGTTAAAGAAGAGGCAGAAAAATTAGCCAAAGAGCTTTTAGAAATCTATGCCAAAAGAGAAATAGCTACCAGGCCCCCTTATTTGCCGGATGATGAAATAGATTTTCAATTGGTTTCTTCTTTTCAATATGAAGAAACTCCTGATCAAATTGAAACCTTCGAAGCTATTAAAAAGGATTTGGAAGGAGAGAGGCCAATGGATAGGATTTTGTGCGGTGATGTTGGTTTTGGAAAAACTGAAGTAGCCTTAAGAGCGATGGTAAAGGTAGTAAAATCTGGTTACCAGGCAGCGATGATTTGTCCAACTACCATCTTGGCAAATCAGCATTTCCAAAATTTTAGAGAGAGACTAAAGGAATTTCCAATTAAAATTGAAATGTTAAACCGGCTATTATCAAAGAGAGATCAAAGAAAAATAATTCAAGATTTAAAAGTAGGCAAAATAGATATTTTAATCGGGACTCATCGAATTTTATCAAAAGATGTTGAATTTAAAAATTTGGGATTATTAATTATTGACGATGAGCAAAGATTTGGAGTGAGAGAAAAAGAAAAATTAAAAAAGATAAGGGCTTCTCTCGATGTTTTATCCCTTTCGGCCACTCCCATTCCCAGAACTTTATATTTAGCCTTATCTTCTCTAAAAGATATTAGTCTAATTCAGACTCCACCAGTTGGAAGATTGCCAGTGAAGACTTTCATCTCGGCTTTCTCTAAAAAAATAATTAAAGAAGCAATTAAAGCTGAAATCTCTCGAGGAGGCCAAGTTTATTATTTACACAATCGAGTTGAGACAATGGAGAAGGTGAGAAAATTCCTTCAAGATTTAATGTCGGGTTTTAAACCTAGGGTGAGATTTGGCATTGTCCATGGCAGATTAAAAGAAAAAGAATTAGTTAAAGTAATGACTAATTTTCAAAATAAAAATATTGATGTTTTAGTGGCGAGTACTATCATTGAAAATGGCTTGGACTTGCCTAATGTTAATACCTTAATTGTTGCCGAGAGCACCCAGTTAGGTTTGGCTGAAGCTTATCAAATTAGAGGTCGAATTGGCCGCTCTCATATTCAGGCCTTTGCCTATTTTTTATATGGAAGCCATCTTTCAGAAAAGGCAAAAATGAGATTAGATGCCTTAAAAGAAGCGGAAGAACTTGGTTCAGGTTACAAAATTGCCTTAAAAGATTTAGAAATCCGTGGCGCCGGCAATATCTTGGGCAAAGAACAGTCGGGAAACATAAATCAAGTAGGGTTAAATTTATATTGCCAGATGTTAAGCGAAGCTATTGAAAAAATAAAAGAGAAGTGACATAAATGAGAGTGTTGAATAATTAGTAATTCTGTCCGAGGCTTTTCTCTCGGAGACAAAATTCAAGGCCAATTTTCCTTGAAACCTGTCTCTGAGAGAGAAGTTTTAGTTCTTTTTATTGATTTTTAAGGTGTTTTTATTAGGATTTTGCTCTT
>DAIPKT010000080.1:0-3174 GCA_036769645.1 bacterium
AATTTATTTATCTCAAAGAGCTAAATCTTGTGTCTGAATCTACCCCATTACCTTATTTAAAAAATTTAAGTAATTTTTCTAAAGGTTGGGTATTGATTATGTCTTCTTTCTCTGCCCAGCCCCGACGGGCTTGGGCAATGCCAAATTCAATAAAACGAAGTTGGTCTTTGTGATGGCTATCGGTGTTAATGACCATTTTCACCCCTACTTCCTTTGCCCTTCTAATATTTTGGTCATTCAAATCAAGTCTTTCGGGAAAAGAATTTATTTCTAAAATTGTGCCAAATTCTTTGGCTGCCCTCAAAATCTTATCAAAATCAATTTGATATTCATCTCTTCTTTTTAGAATTCTTCCAGTTGGATGGGAAATAATATCAAGATGAGGATTTTTCATTGCCTTGATTATTCTTTCAGTCATTTTTTCTTTTTCCATTTTGAATTGAGAATGAACTCCGGCAATAACATAATCTAATTTTTTTAAGACTTCGTCTTTAATATCAATTGAACCATCAGGAAGGATGTTTGTTTCTGCTCCCTGCAAAATTTTGAAATCCTTTAGCTTTTTGTTTAAGCTATCAATTTCTTTTCTTTGCAAAACCAATCTTTTCTCATCCAATCCATGTTCAATTCTCAAGAACTTTGTATGGTCGGCAATCCCGATATATTGATAACCCATCTTTTTGGCTACTTCAACTATTTGGTCGATCGTATCTGCTCCCCCATCCCATTTAGAATGGCAATGGAGATCCCCTTTAATATCTTTATAATCAATTATTTTTGGTAATCTCCCTTCTAAAGCTGCTTCAATTTCTCCCTGATTTTCTCTTAATTCCGGCGGTATCCACTCCATCCCCAAAGCTTTATAGAGCTCTTCTTCTGTTTTACCAGCAATCATTCTTGGCCCCCGAAATAATCCATATTCTGAAAGTTTTAAACCCTTATCAATAGCCACTTTCCGAATGGCAATATTATGTTCTTTCGAACCAGTAAAATATTGAAGGGCGGAACCATAACTTCTGGCTGGCACCACCCTAATATCCATATCAAATCCTTCCCTCATTCTAATTGATGATTTGGTTGAGCCTTTTCCCCAAATTTTGACAATTCCAGGTAAAGAAGTAAAAAAATCCATCACCTTTTCTGGATTTTTTGAAATGACTAAAAAGTCAACATCGCCAATGGTCTCTTTCATTCTTCTGACTGAACCGGCTGGATCAATTTTTTCAACTTCTTTGAGAGTTTTTAATTTTTGATAAACTTCTTTTACAGTTGGCAAAATCTCTCCTAAAAGAAATCTGCCTTTTGATCTTTTTAAAAAAGCAATTCCTTCCAAAATATTTTTTTCGGTTTTTTCTCCAAATCCAAATAAAGAAGCAATTTTATGAGCCTTGGCAGCTTTCTCTAAATCTTTTAAATTTCTAATCCCTAATTTTTGATACAAAACCTTAACTTTTTTTGGCCCCAATCCTTCAACCTGAACCAATTCTTCCATATTGACCGGTGTTTTCTTTTTTAATTCTTCATAATATTTTATCTTTCCGGTTTTTAAATATTCCTCAATTTTCTCTGCCAGGCTCTGACCTATTCCCGGAATTTTCAAAAGGGCTTCCCTCCCTCCCTCTTTATAAATATCTCCAACTTCCCTTTCTAAAGTCTCCAGAGTGATAGCCGCCTTCTGATAAGCATAAGGTTTAAACTGAACTCCTTCCATCTCAAGGAAGTCAGCAATTTCATAGAATATATTTGCTATCTCTTGGTTTTTCATACTCGCCTTAAAAATTCTGAAGATTTTAAAATCCTTATCCCTCAATAATTTTTTAATGGTAAAAGATGCTGAGTATCACCAGAAATAATAAAATGGGCTCTACCCTCTTGAGCACATTCTAAAATTCGATTATCAGTTTCATCTTTTTTAATTATTGAGATCATCTTTCGGGGCCTAACTAAAATTGCTTGAGATTGGATTTTTCTAACAACTTTTTGAGAATTTATTTTATCCCACTTAAATTTCTTTTCTAAAACATATTTTAATTCTTCTAAAATAAAAAGAGAAATGCAAACCTGGATTTCTCCTTTTAAAAATAACTCCAAAATTTTTCTCTGATTACCAGAAAAATTTAAAGCTGAAACTAATACATTAGTGTCTAAAACTACTCTAATTTTTTTTCCTTTCTTTTCTAGCCTCATTAACTAATTTTTCCACATCTTCTTCTTTAACTCCGAGTTTTCTAGCCTTTATTTCTCCATATCGATAAATCTTTTTCCATTCTTGTTCTTCGATATAGCGTCTCAAGGCCTCTCTTAAAAGCTCACTCCTTGTTCTTTGTTCATCCTTCATTAACTTTTTAATCTTTTTTGTCATTTCCGGAGGAAGCGAAAAAGTAATAGTGTTAGTTGTTCTAGGCATAATTTTGTTACTTAGTGTTACTACTTTAGCCTACTCTAATTCCGAACTTGTGTCAAGAATAAAAAATCAGCAATCTCATAAAATATGCTGGCAATTTCCTGATTCTTCATAATATTAATAATTATACCTAGGTGTAATTATTAATCTATCGTTTATTTTGGTTTTGGGATTAAAATGACTCTTTCTTTTGGAAGTAATTCTTTTCTAATTAAAAGACATAAGAGAGCAGAAATTATTCCTAAAATGCTCACTCCGAGAAAAAGAGGAGTAAATCCAAAAGCCTTGGCTACTATCCCGCCAATTATTCCGGCTACTCCAGCTCCGATTCCGATTGCCGAACTATCTAAGGCCCAACTTTGAGCTTCTTTTCCTTTATCAATATGTCTGGTAAAGATTCCGCACCAAGCCGGAAGGGAAATAGCTGTCCCAATGGCATGAATTATCTGGAGGCCGTATATATGCCAAGGTAAAGTAGCGAAAATAAATCCTAAGGGGACAAAACTGGCTAACAAAGTTCCACCAATCAAAAAATAATAATCATCTTTTTCTCCCCGATTTTTATCTAAATAGCTACTAATGGGAATTTGAAGCAGGGATTTCAAAAGCCAATAAATTCCGACGGCAGTTCCGGCCACTCTGGCATCTCCTCCTTTAATACTTTCAGTAATAAAAATAGCTAAAATCGGAGCGATCAATCCCCAGCCAAAAAGTAAAGTCAGGTCAGATAAAACTAAAATTTTTATAACTTTGTTAATTGATTTGAGCAT
>DAIPKT010000081.1:0-3058 GCA_036769645.1 bacterium
AGAATTATATGGCTAAAGAAATTATCCTAAATAGAAAAATCAATAATTTAATTCGAAAAACGATTATTGAAACAGTTCAGGAGATTTTGAGGGATCCTGATTTTGGATTAGAACTTCAAGAATGGGTAAAAAAGCGACTTAGAGAACGCCCTCGCAAACTCATTCCATTTGAAAAAATTAAAAAGGCTTCAGGAAATTTCGATAAAATTATCCCCTCGGCATTGGATGGTGAATGGCGAGGATTTTTTAAAATTAGAGTTGGCGAATTATTTATAAAGTAGAATGGGATAAAAATCAAATTATAGTCTATGTTATTGATCGAAGAGATAAAATTTACAAAAGAAAATTCTAAAATTATTTATGGAAAAAATTAATTTACCAATAAAAACAAAAATTGCCGCCTGGTGGATGATAGTTGTAGGAGGAGTAGGTTTAGTTTATAGTATCGTGATAATAATTATAAAAAAGTTTATTCTTTTACTTTTGCCACTATTTTCCCTATTCCTTTTCTTTTAAAGAAAAAGAAATTAGCTTGGATATATGCTATTGTAATACTTTTGATAGGAACAGTACTATTTGCGGCTGGATTTATTTACAATTTTTTAATTGAATACGAAATAGAAGACGTTATAGCTGCTGGTAAATCTCTTCTCGTTTTTTTACCTCCCTTTATTCTCCTTCTCCTCGATCGCAAAAATTTCTGGAAAATCACCGGTTAATTTTTTAAAAATATGAAAGTTTATCTTGATAATAGTGTTTTAAATCGTCCTTTCGATGATCAATCAATCCCAAAGATTCATTTAGAAACAATTGCCATATTTTTTTATACTCGAACTTATAGAAAAAAGAAAAATCAGATTGGTTAATTCATCAGTAATTGAATATGAAAATTCTAAAAACCCTTTCTTTGAAAGAAAAATTTGGATCTCAGCCTATCTTTCAAAAGCCACTTTCTATCAAAGACTTAATCTCAGAATAAAAGAAAGGGCAAAAGAAATACAAAAATTAAAAATTTTTCCAATAGATTGCTTATACTTAGCCTCGGCTGAAGCAATTAAAGTTGACTATTTTATAACTTGCGATTATGATATTATCAGAAGATACAAAGGCAATTTGAAAGTAATAAATCCTATAGATTTTATTAAAATTTTTAAATTAAAATAATTATGAGAACAAATTATTTACCCCAACCAGTTTTAATGGAAAAAGCAATTGAAGCCTTAATTGAGAAACTGGGTATTTCCAAGGCCAGTGAATTTTGGACCTCTTTAGGATATGGAAAAAAGGATTATACCCAATTAAGAAAAAAATTATTTTTAAAAGAAACGGTAGAAAGCCTTTATAAAAAAATTAAAAAAGAAAAATAACCAATCAGACCCGATAATATAAATTTCTGGAAAATCGCCAGTTAATTTTTAAAAATTAAGCAAGAAAGGTCGGACCTCTGTCAAAATAATATAAAGAAGAATTTGATCTCTGCATTAATAATTGTTATATTGATAATTGTTGGAGTTTTAGGTTTTGAAATCTAACTAAAAAAGAAAAACCACGGAGAAAAATTCAGATGCCAGAAAAAAAATTGGAAAATAAAAAAATTGGAATGATTATTGCCTTTCGGGATTTCAGAGATGCTGAATATTTTAGGCCAAAAGAAATTTTGGAAGGAGCTGGAGCTGAAATAAAGACTGCCTCAAATAAAAAAGGAACAGCCATTGGAGCTGATGGAGGAGATGTTGAAGTTGATTTATTGATTTCTGAAATAAATCCAGTTGATTTTGATGCTCTAATTTTTGTTGGTGGACCAGGCTGCCTTGAAAATCTCGATAATGAAGCTTCTTATAAAGTAGCCAGGGAGACAGTTTCCCAAAATAAAGTTTTAGCCTCAATTTGCATTTCACCACTAATTTTGGCTAAAGCCGGGGTTTTGAAAGGAAAGAAAGCCACTGTTTGGAGTTCACCTTTAGATCGGGGTCCAATTAAAACTTTAGAAAATTACGGTGCAATTTATCAAGACAAATCAGTGGTAATTGATGGAAAAATTATCACCGCAAATGGTCCTGGAGCAGCCGAAGAATTTGGAAAGGCAATTGTTGAGGTATTGACAAAAGAGTAAGAATTGACTAGACTAAAATATAACCGCAGACAAGGGGCAATTAGTAAGACCTCTCGAGGCAAAAAGTGGGGAAGAAAAATAGAGGAAGTCGGACTTCCATATTTTCCTTAGGTTTGTTGTCTGCGGAAGCAGACTTTTTTAATTCATGGCTTTAACTAAAGCCCAAAAACAGAAAATTATTGAGGATTTAAAAGAAAAAATTACCAAACAAAAAATAATCATTTTTATTAATTTTACTGGTTTGAAAGTAAAAGACCTTACCAGTTTAAGGAAAAAATTAAAGATGGTAGATTGCGAATTAAAGGTGGCTAAAAAAACTTTGATGGGAATTGCTTTTAAAAAAGCCAGAATTGAGATTGAAACAAAAAAATTGCCAGGCCAAATTGCCTTAGTTTTTGGTTATAAAGATGAAATCTCGCCAGCTAAAATAGTTTATCAGTTCTCCCAAGATTATCCCAATTTAAAAATTTTGGCCGGCTTTTTTGAAAATAAATTTAGGAAAGCTCAAGATATTATAACCTTAGCTCAATTGCCAACTAAAGAAGAACTTTTTTTCAGATTGGTTGGAAGCATTAGCGCTCCAATTTCCAATTTCCTTAATGTTTTACAAGGAAATATTAAAGGTCTAATTTATATTTTAAGAGCAATTAAAAAGTAAAAATATGGTCGAAAAAAAAGAAAAAGAACCCCTCGAGGTTCCAGAAAAATTTAAAAAACTGGTTGAAGAGATTGAAAAGCTCTCGGTTTTAGATTTGGCTGAATTGGTAAAAGTTTTGGAGAAAAAATTTGGAGTTTCAGCCATGCCTCAAGTAGTAGCCGCTCCAGCCGCCGTGGCTCCAGTGCCAGCTCCGGCAGCTGAAGAAAAGACTATTTTTACTCTTGTCTTGACAGCGGTTGGCGAAAAAAAGATTGAAGTAATTAAAGTGGTCAGGGATATTACTCAGA